>NZ_JAMXSL010000005.1:0-92415 GCF_026131715.1 Anaerococcus sp. NML200537
TAATAATATTATATCATAAATTTATAATAATTAAATCAAACTAATTATCCCTATAGGCCTTGGCCTTATCTATTTCATTCTTATAATCTTCTAAGACCTCATATTCCTTTTCTAAAATCAAATTATAAAAATCATCTAGCCCCTTAGTTGTTGCATACTTATCTAAGGATTCATAATATCTTGGACTATCTGTATAATTAATTATTATTCCCTTGTATCCATTAATCTCTAGGATGAAGTTTAATAAAATCCTCGCACACCTTCCATTGCCATCTGGAAATGGGTGGATTCTTACAAATTCAGCGTGGAAAAAAGCTGCTTGCTCTATTGGATTTTCTTTGGATTTTTTTCATTAAAATCCCCGACAAGCCACTTCATATTATCCCTTACTCCCACCCAATCTGGTGGCCTGAATGAAGCTCCTGTTATTCTTACGTTGTGATTTCTAGTAAGACTGCCTTGGATGATGTTTTCTGTTACTATTTGATGGATGTCTTTAATTAAGTCTTCTGCTAGGCTGGCTCCTTTTTTAATTTCTCCTTCAATATATTAATTGGCTTTTTGGTTATTTATTACCTCATAAATTTCCCTTAAGTCCTTGCCCCCTACTGAAATATTGTCTACTAGAAGAGTTTTTACTTCGCTTATACTCAGGGTATTTCCTTCTATTTTTGTTGATTCATGAGTAAATTTTATCTCAAAATCATCTACTATTGACTGATAAGTTTGCCTAGGTAGGGAATTGATGTTGGAATTTACATATTCTTTTAATTTTTCTAGGTCTCTATAAGTGACTTTCATAATTTTCCCTTTTCATTATTTGTTTTTATTATATCACTTTGGTAAAAATTTTCCTCATGCTTAGATTTCTTTATACTAAAAAAAGCCAAGAACTTTTAGTTCTCAGCCTTGGTTTTCTTGTATTTTACATAAGCATTAGCAGTCATTAATATCGCTACTAAGAGGATTAGCCACCAAAATTTGTTTTCCTTTTTGTATTGGAGGAAACAAAGGATGTAGACTAGGCCTGCTGTGATTAGGGATGTGATGAATTCTAAGTTTTCTAGCTTATTTTTCTTCATCTAAGACTGCCCTTAGGGTGTTCCATGACAAAAGAGCACAGTTTACCCTTTGTGGCATGTTTCTGATGTTTTGGAAGGCTACTGCATCTTCTAATTCTTCTAACTCTTCATCTGTCACATCTTCTCTTTTGATCATTCTTTGGTAGATGTCTGCCATCTTGTCAGCCTGTTCTTTGGTTTTGCCTATTAGCATGTCACACATTACTGATGTGGCTGCCTGGCTTATGGCACAACCATCACCTGTGAAGGCTGCATCTACGATTTTATCCCCATCTAATTTTAATTGTAATACTATCTCGTCACCACAAGATGGGTTGTGGCCGTCTTCTTTGATGTCAGGATCTTCTAGGTCATGCTTGTTGGCTTGGTTTCTTGAGTGATCTAGGATTATCTGACTATAGATTTCTTGCATATCCATTATAGTCCCATTACCTTTCTTACATTTCTAAGCTCTTTTGCAAAGATTTCGACCTCTTCCCTGGTGTTGTAAATGGCAAAGGATGCACGGGCTGTGGAGCTTATGCCAAGATAGGTGTGAAGTGGCATAGCACAGTGGTGGCCGCTTCTTACTGCTATCCCCTTGCTGTCAAGGATTGAGGATATGTCGTGTGGGTGGATGTCTGTGAAGGCGAAGGAGATTAGGGCTCCTTCTTCGGCAGATTTTGGATGAACTAGCTTTATATTTTCTATGTCCTTAATTAGGTCATAGGCATATTCTGTAAGTTCCATCTCGTGGGCGTGAATATTTTCCATGCCGATTTCTTCTACATATTTTATCGCTTCAACCAGACCTATTACCCCACCTACATTTGGTGTACCCGCTTCAAATTTGAGGGGTGCTTTTGCAAAAGTTGAATAATCTTCATAGACATATTCTATCATATCTCCGCCTAGATTAAAAGGCTTCATCTTATCTAAAAGCTCAGCCTTGCCATAAAGAACACCTATGCCCATTGGGGCGTAGATTTTATGACCTGAAAAGACTAGGAAATCACAATCTAAATCTCTTACATCAACCTTCTTGTGGGCAATTAATTGGGCCCCATCTACTATAGTTGTAGCTCCTACTTCTTTGGCCCAGTTTATTATTTTTTTGACATCTATAATCTCGCCTGTGACATTTGAAGCTCCTGTTATGGAGACAATTTTTGTCTTATCGTTTATTTTTGCTTTTAGGTCATCATAATCTAGGGAAGCATCTTCCTTAAGGTAGGCATAGACTAGCTTTGCCCCTGTAGCCTTGGCTACCATTTGCCAAGGAACGAGATTTGCGTGATGTTCTAGGATTGTAATTAGGATCTCATCGCCTGCCTTTAGATTGTCTAGGCCATAGGAATAGGCCAAGAGATTTAAGGCTTCGGTTGTAGTCTTGGTGTAGACTATTTCATTCCTTGATCCTGCATTTATAAATTTCTTTATGACATCCCTACCATTTTCATAGGCCTCTGTAGCTACCCATGACAAATAGTGGGCTCCCCTGTGGGGATTGGCGTTTTTGTACTTATAATAAGAATCAACAGCTTCTATGACCCTGTTAGGTTTTTGACTAGTTGCTGCTGTATCTAGGTATATTACATCCTTTCCTACCTTTTTTGAGTCAAGGTAGGAAAAGTCATTTCTAATTTTTTCTATATCCATATTAATGCCTGCTATTTAGCTTGTGGACTTGGTCTTTGATGTGATTTCTTAGATCTTCATCCTCAATTTTATCTATGGCAGGGGCAAAGTTTGCCTCTAGCATCATTGATTCTGCTTGCTTTTTGCTAAAGCCACGGCTCATGATATAAAAGAGCATTTCCCTGTTCATCCTGCCCACGCTTGCGGCATGCTTGCCTGCTACTTCTCTTTCTTCATTGAGAAGGATTGGGGCAGACTTATTGATGACCTGATCTGATAGCATCATAGAATAATCTCCTATCTTGCCATCTGCCTTGGTACATCCACGTCTAAGGTCTACTATGCCCTTAAAATTCTTTTCAGCTCTTTCTTTTAAGGCCCCGTTAAAGAGGGCAGATGAGTCTGTCTCTAGGCCGTAGTGTTCATTTACAGCCATTAGGTCTAGGTATTCTTCCTTGGATTTGAAGTAAATACCATCTTCTATGACCTTGGCCTTATGACCTCTTAGGATATTTCTGATGTTGACCATAGATTGGCTGACTCCTATTTCTATATAGGTGATATCAAGCTCTGCCCTATCTCCTAGCCTTGTGGCTATGGAGTTAAGGTTTGTCGCCTCACTTAATAAATTAACAAGGACTACTAATTTCACCTTAGAATCCTCTTCAAGATTCACTCTTATTTGTGAGTTGATAAAAGCTTTTTTGGCTCCTTGGTCAGAAAAATCAACCAAGAAGGAAGACTCAGAATCCCTTCCTGCATTTATGTCTATGGCAGAAACTAGGATATTATTTTCATCATCAAGCTTAAAGTGAATAAATTCTGTATCCTTTTTATCCTTGATATCATAAGCCTTGTAATAATTTCTAAAGTCTTTGTTTTCTTTTTTTATTTCATCGCTTAGGCCGTAAATTTCGCTAGCAAAAGCCTCATCTACTTTATCTAAGCTGCCTTCTGAATTTTCATTTTCAAAAGGAATTTTTTCTATTTCTACTAATTCATAATCAGCCGAATTTAGTCCTAGGTAGGCCCAAGTTGGCTGTCTCATTTGATTTATCTTTGTCATCAGCCGTTTGCTCCTTCAAGTTCCATATCGATTAGATTATTCATCTCAACTGCATATTCTAGAGGCAAGAGCTTTGATACTGGCTCTGCAAAACCTCTTACTATCATTGACTTGGCCTCATCTTCTGGAATTCCCCTGCTCATTAGGTAAAATACCTGGCTTTGGTCAATTGAACCGATTTTTGCCTCATGTCCACAGTCTACATCGTCATTTCTAATATCAAGCACTGGTATGGTATCTGACTGGGAACCTTCTGAAATCATTAGGTTTTCACAGTCTACGGTTGATTTTGAGCCTGCTGAGTTTTTCCTCATTTCAACTAGGGAACGAGTCATGGACTTACCATTACCTGCTGTAATTGACTTGGTTAGCGCTGTTGAATAGGTCTCTGGAGCAAGGTGGATCATAGAGCAACCATTATCTATATATTGGCCGTCACCTGCAAAGGTGATACCTGTATATTCTGCTCTGGCCTTTCTACCAGCAAGGACTGAAGTTGGGTAAAGCATGGATACCTTTGATCCAAAGGATCCTGATACCCAAATCATCTTGCCGCCTTCTTGGATTATGGCACGCTTGGTATTTAGGTTGTACATATTCCTTGACCAGTTTTCTATAGTTGAGAACCTTACTTCGGCATTTTTGCCGACAAAAATTTCTACTGAACCTGCGTGTAGGTTTACGACATTGTATTTTGGCGCAGAACAACCTTCTATGAAGTGAACCCTAGAATTATCTTCTGCTATTATCATTGTGTGTTCAAATTGTCCAGCTCCTGGGGCATTTAACCTGTAGTAGGATTGGAGAGGAATATCTACCTTTACTCCTTCTGGCACATAGATTAGGGAACCACCTGACCAAACAGCACCGTGAAGGGCTGCATAATTATGAAGTGTAGGTGGGATTGCCTTTTGGAAATATTTTTTGACTAGGTCTTCATGCTCTCTAATAGCTGAGGTGAAGTCCATAAAGATTACTCCCTGGTCTTCTAGGTGTTTTTGGATAGAGTGGTAAACTTCCTCACTATCGTATTGTGCACCTACACCTGCAAGGCTTTCTTGCTCAGCTTGTGGTATTCCAAGCCTATCGAAGGTATCTTTTATATCTTCCGGTAGGGCTTCCCAGGCAGTTTTCTTATCTGTTGGTGGCTTGACATAGGTAGTGATATCTGCCATATCAAGCTCAGATAAGTCTGGTCCCCAAGAAGGGTTTGGTGTCTTTTCAAATATTTCAAGAGATTTTAATCTTCTCTTTCTCATCCATTCTGGTTCATTTTTCTTATCGGATATTTCGTTGACTATATCAGCATTTAGACCCTTTTCAGTGATATCTGAATAAATAAATTCATTAAAAAAGTCATAATAACCGCGGTCAATATCCTTTAGTTGGTCTTCAATATTGATTTCTTTCATATTACACCCATTCGTATCCTTCAGCTTCGATCCTATCCATTAGGTCATCGCCCCCTGAATATTTGATCTTGCCATCTTTTAGAATGTGAACATAGTCAGCCTTGATATTGGCTAAAATTTCCCTGTGGTGGGTGATGATTATTACAGATTTTTCCCCATCTAGGAAGTCTTCTATACCCTTTGATACAATCCTTACCGCATCAACATCAAGACCTGAGTCTGTCTCATCAAGTAGGGCAAGCTTTGGACTTAGCATTTGCATTTGTAGGATTTCTGATTTCTTTCTCTCTCCACCAGAAAAGCCTACATTTACATACCTATTGGCATAAGAATCATTAAGCTTAAGGTCTTCCATCTCTTTTTGTAATTTTTTATTGAAGGCAAGAATTTTTGGTTTAGAACCTGTAATTTGCTCTTCAGAAATTCTTAGAAAGTCTGATAATTTTACACCAGGAATCTCATCTGGGTGTTGAAAGGACATAAAGATACCTAGTCTAGCCCTCTTATCAACGCTAAGATCTGTTATATCTTCGCCTTCAAAATAAATCTTTCCTTCCTTAACTTCATAAATAGGATTGGCCATGATGGCATTCATAAGGGTTGATTTACCTGATCCATTAGCCCCCATGACTACGTGGACCTCGCCCTTTCCTACCTTAAGGTCAATACCCTTTAATATATCTTTTTCTCCAGCTGAAACGTGGAGATTTTCTATCTTTAATAATTCAGTCATATCTACCTCTTTATACTTCTCTTTTTTTCTACTCTTAAATCATACCTTTTTACTAGGGATTATCAATAAACTTCCACTAATCACAATACCCCAAAGGGCACAAAAAAACGAGCCCTTGCTCGTCTTGATGTTTGTTAGTAAGTAAGTATTTATATGCTAATAGCTATTTAGCTTATTTTCTACTAAATCTATTAGCGATTTAACGGCTTCTTCTTCTTCATCGCCTTCTGCTCTTATGATTATGTCATCGCCTTTAGAAGCACTCATGCTCAGAACTGACATGATAGACTTGGCATTGTATGACCTGCCTGCTTTTTCGACACTTATATCACAAGGAAATTGAACGGCTTGTCTTATAAATATGGATGCTGGTCTAGCATGTAAACCAATTTCATTTGAAAGCGTTACTTTTTGTTCGTACATGATACCTCCTTCGTTATATATTCTTTTCCCTAATATAAAGATACTCGAATTTTGTTAATTTGCAAACGATTTTATAAAAAATTCAAATATAGCTGAAACCCTAGCAGATTTCAGCTATTGCTAATTTAATTAAATTCTTTCAAGTAATTCTACTAGGAATTTGTAGTTATTTGCTACTGATTCTATATTTACCCTTTCTGCTGGTGAGTGGGCACCTTCTATATCAGGACCGAAGGAAATCATCTCTGTATCTTTGAGGGTCTTTTTGAAAAGTCCGCATTCTAGGCCACCGTGAGTTGTAGAAACTTCCATTTCATCTCCGTGAACATCCTTCCAAACTTCTTTTGCAAGGTCAATTATTGGAGAATCTTCCCTTTGCCAGCCAGAATATTCACTTACAACTTCAGCTTTACCGCCAAAATATTCTACAAGGAGGGCTTGTTTTTTGGCCCAGTCTTCCTTTTGAGAGTCGATTTCTGACCTATTCATGAGGTTGACAAAGATTGAATCTTCCCTATCTTCTAGAAGGCCAAGGTTTGAGCTTGTGACAATTGATCCGTCTACCTTTTTATATAGACCATCGTGGATTGTGTATAAAAAGTCAATAACTCTCTTTGAAAGGTCTTTGCTTAGGACCTTGCCATCAAAATTAGCTTCTTTTACCCAAATTTCCCCATCTGGATCTACGTCCTTGTATTCGTTTCTAACTTCTGCAATTCTTTCCTTGATTATTTTTATTGCATCTTTCCTATTTGCTACTGCAAATACAGCACTTGCTGCTGATGGGATGGCATTTCTCTTAACTCCACCATTTGCCCTTGCAATTTGTAGGCCATCTATGCCTTGGATAAGGCGAGCTAGGGTTTTTATAGCATTTAGCCTAAATTCATCTATTTCCATACCTGAATGGCCGCCTGCAAAGCCTTTTAGGCCAACTTCTACAAAGTCTCCAAGTGGCTGTTCATATTCTTTAGGGAAGTTTACTTCAAGGTCAAGACCCCCTGCACAACCTACAGTTAGGATTCCTTCTTCTTCAGAATCTATGTTGATTAGGTATTTGGCTGTAATTTGGCTAAGGTCAAGTCTTCCTGCACCACCCATTGAGGTTTCTTCTTCTGTTGTGATAATTACCTCAATTGGGCCATGTTTTAGGGAATCATCGTCTAAAACAGCCATGATAAAGGCAACACCTATACCATCATCTGCCCCTAGAGTTGTTCCATCAGCTGTAATCCAGCCGTCTTCTTCAATTAGTTTGATTGGGTCTTTTTCAAAATCGTGATCGCTTCCCTCAACCTTGACACAAACCATATCCATGTGGCCTTGAAGGGCAACAATTGGGTGGTCTTCGTAGCCTTTAGATGCAGGCTTTCTAATAATCACATTTAGGGCCTCATCTTGGCTTACTTCTAAGTTTCTTTCCTTGGCAAAATTTACAAGAAAGTCAGATACTTCCTTTTCATTGCCACTTTCTCTAGGAATTTCTGCTAATTGTCTAAAAAATTTAAATACGTAATCTGAATAAGCTTTATCCATTTATATCCTCCAAATATTCTTTAATCATCTTATTTTTGGCCCTTAAAATCTCATCAAAATCCTGGTAATAATCTCTTAAATTTCTAGGATTTCTGAATTTATTTCCATTTTTAAGCTTGGAATTGGCATTCATGCCCAGGCCAATAATATTTGAGACTTCTTCATTAATAATAATATTATACCTCTGCGATGTATTATTTCTTTGATAACCGACATTTTCGAGGTTAGATACGATATTTTTTTGCCTATAAAGATAGTAGGGCTTGTAGGAAAATTTCCTAGTAAATTCATCAATTTTTTCTGAAATAATAAGGGCTTGGTCTCTCCCACCAACCAAATCTTTCTCCTTATACTTTGAACCAGATTTTATGGCTAGGGCGTGGAAGGTGATATTATCTGGCAAGAGTTCTTCTAGGATTTTAAAATTCTTGGCAAAATCTTTTGAGCTTTCTCCTTCTAGACCTATTATAAAGTCCATATTTATTATAAAGCCAAGGTCCCTTGCCTTTTTATAAATATTTAGGAAATGGTCATAATCATAAGGCCTGTTGAGAGATTTTAGGATATTTTTATTAAAGGTCTGAGGATTTAGGGAAATCCTATCAACTCCTCCTGCCTTTAGGACCTCAAGTTTGTCATTATCAAGCGTATCTTCCCTGCCAGCCTCAAAGGTAAATTCCTGGTAGGTAAATTTATTATTTATGGCAGCAAGCAAATTGATAGTCTCATCCGCCCTCAAAAACGAAGGAGTACCTCCACCTATATAAATTGCATCAAGGGTCCTTGGAAGACTGCTTTCTTCTATCTCTCTGATTAAATAATCGACATAAGCTCCCTTGTCATGATGGGGACCAACTAAAGTCGGATAGGAGCAATAATCACACCTAGTGGGACAAAAAGGGATATTTATATAAAGGCTAAAGGCTTTCTCATCAAAGGATAGCCTTTCTTGTTCGCTCTTAACCTCTTCTAAGAGCCTAATTTTCTCATCTGAGACCTTGTAGGTCTCTTTGATTTCTTCTAAACTCTTAGCTTTTAAAAGCTTGGAGGGCTTTGATCCTGTAAGAGTCCCCCAAGGTGACTTGTAGCCAGTAAGGGCCGATAAGATTTCATACAAAGTCCTCTTTAGACTCTTATTATCAACAAAACTATAGACATTGCCCTTGTAGAAAATTTCTTCATGGCCAATAGCTAGGTCAAAATCATCCTCGGTAAAAATTATGTCTTCGTGGTCAAAAAATATATTTAGGATGTCATATACGATTTTTCTTTGTTTTTTTTCTTCTAATTTTATCTTCATAGGAAAATTATACAAAATATTCAAAAAAAGACCAGGCTAATCAAATAGCCAAGTCTTTTTAAATGATTAAAATATTTTATTTAGCCCTCAAAAATTCCTCTGCCCAGGACCTATCTATCAAATGATTTAGGTCTTTTTTGATGATTTCCCCGTAATTATTTACGATTGTATCATATAGGGTTTGTGAAAAATCCAGGCTTGCCCCTACATTGAGGGCTGTTTCTAGGTAGAATTTATTGTCTGCCCCATAGTAGAAGCTTTTGATCTGTTCTACCTTATAGGCAAAGTCATCGGAATGGACTAGGAAATATTTCATAAGCTCAATTACCCTATCATCAAGGCCTTTTTCGAAGATTAAAATCTTCTCCTTGAGGGATGGATAGTCATAAGTTATTCTTAGCCTGTGCTTATAAAGCTCGTTTTTCCTATCTAGGCCAATTAGGCCAAGGGATGTGGAAAAGGCTAGCCTTGCCTTCTTGTCGATGAAGTCTGGGTCATTTATAATCATAAAAGACTTTGACTCATCTGTATAGGCAAAGCGGTAGTTTAGGATAAAGGCCCTGCCACATTCTGGACAAGTCATTTCCCCAAATTTCCCCTCTAAAATCTCATTTCTTTCTGGCTTATCAGCAAAAATTGCTGTTGGCAAGTCTTTTTCAAAGTTTACCCCACACTTGGGACAAGCTATTTCAAATCTTTTCTCTCTTCTTTGCATGTCTAATCTCCTTATCTTGGGCTACTTATTATTAATATTTACCCAATTTGGGAGACTAGTCGTCAAATTTTACAGCTTTTAGGAGAGGAATAGCCAATATTGATGCTATGATTATTGAAATAACCGCATTTGTAAGTGATACTCCTGCCTTTTGGATTACTTCTGCCATAGTCGCTTCTAGGGTTAGACCAAGGATAAATTTATTTTTAATAAAGGTCTTACCTAGGTATAAAACCACATAGGTGATTTGGCCTAAAATTGATCCGATAACAATTTTTGGTTTATCTACAAGTTCTTTCCTATTTTTGTAAATCATGCCTGCTACAAAGGCCATGGCAAATTTAGTGATAAAGGTAACTGGAGCTGATGTGAAGTAAACTGGGTCAAATAAGTCAAATAAAGCTGAGCCCACACCTGCTGCAAGTCCACCATTGACTGGACCTAAAAGAAGGCCTGCTAAAAGGCAAAATACATTTCCCAAATGAAACCTAGTTTGTCCAAGAGGAGTTACTATTGGAATTTGGAAAAACCTTGAAAATATGTACACTAGAGCTGTAAATAAACCCATGTATACGAATTTCTGAGTAGTAAGTTTTTTCATAATAATCCTTTCTTTTCTATGCAATATTCTATCCCCCCTACTATACCACATTTTAGTAATTTGTTAAAATAAATATAAAAAAGAAGCTAAATTTAGCTCTTAAAAGTCTGAAATTACGATTCTTTAATCTTAAAATCTATATAATTTACGAAAAATGCCACAAGTACTCCGATTAGGGTGTCGATTATCCTGTTGATGGCGAAATTAAAAGGCACAAGGTCGCCTGCGTGGTTGATGGTAACTGACAAAAATACAATGCCAGCTATGGATACGGCATCCTTTTTATTTATATTTGCCATAACCCATATTACCACTGTCACAAGGATTGCCGTTATAATCAGCCTTAAAAGATCAGGAATTGACCCAGCTGGGAAAATCAAAAGGTAGAAAAGGCCCACAAAGCCTCCAAAGATTGTCCCGATTATCCTTCCTAGCCCCTTGTGGTAGGTTTGGTGGACATTTTGCTGCATACATATGATAGCAGCAATTGCCGAATAAAAGGCAAGGCCCTCGCCAGGCCTAAAATGGGATATGATCATGGAAATAAGGACTGCTATACCCGTTTTTCTAATCCTTGGCCCTGGCATCCTTAATTGCATAGGACTCCTCTTAGGTAGTCATAAAAGCTTTCTTCGTTCACCTTATTTACCAGATAGGCCTTTGGTCTTTGTGATGAATGGTCGATTGTCTTTTCATCAAAATTAACCTTAAGACCCGCCGCATCAAAGATGAAGGCTTCTGGTCTTTGGGATAGGTAGAGAAGGAGAGCGCCAGCAAGGGCTTCTTTATCATAATTTTCCAAAATCCTTGCTAAATTTGGGTCGGAGTTTTTGATTTTTTCCAAATCTTCATCATCAAGGGTGAATTTTTTTGCAAATTTCTCATCTATGGCAAATATTTCTATGCCTGATCCTAAGATAAAATCAAGGTCTTCAAGGTCTTCCTTATCCATTTTCTTGGCATCTGGCAAGATTAAAAATATGTGGTCGATAAAATCTATCAGATCTTCAAATTCTCTTAGGCCCTTGGCAATATTTCCTAGGTCCCCACTTGCGATTATATCTAATCTTCCGCAGTCGCTTGCTATGTCGTAGAGGTTTTCAAAAGCATCCATATCTTCCAGATAATCACCTTTTGCCTTAAAAATCTCCTTATCAAAGGCAGATTCCTTATCTTCAAAATTTCTAGCCACAGATAAATATAGTTCTTCGCTATTTATAAGTCCTAGGATATTTTCACCAGCTGCGCTACTTGACATATAAGACCTATTTGCTGAAAGTCCCACAAGCTCAAAATCATAAGAGTCTAGGGCCATTTTTATAAAAAGCCCATCTGCTGGGCTAAAATTTGTATCTATATAAATAAAGGGTTTTTGATATTCCATAATTCTTCCTTTCTGCTTACTTACTATACTAAAAAACCCGACTTTTTAAAGTCGGGAAATTTTATACGTCCATAAAGCCTTTCTTGTATTTTTTAAGGCAAGCCATATAGATTAGGCCAACAATTATAACTAGGACAAGGATAATAAGGCCAACTGCAATAGCCATAGATCCTGTAAGACCATCTATTAGGAAAAATCCTCCAACAAGAAGGCCTGTAACAAGCAAGGACCCTAGGTAGAAAATTATTGACTTCAAAGGATTTGCCTGTTGAACTTCTTGAGGCTTCTTCCAATTGGTATTGACCACAAAGGTCCCAAAGTAAAGACTAATCATAGTCGCAAAGCCTCCTCCTATGCTTAGGCCAAGGAAGAATAAAAGGCTATTAATAAGACCAAGGCTTAGAATTAAGCCATAGACTATGGCAAGTATTAGGTTAAAAATACTTATAACCACATAGCTTGAAGTAAACCTAGCCAAGAGATGGCTCTTAGGGTCTATCGGTAGGGTCTGGATAAGGTAAAAGCTCTTGCCCTCCCTAGAAAGGGAAGTGGTCGCTGGATTGCCATTAGTCCAAATAAGAAGACTTAGGGCAAAGGCTGCCGCAAAGCATATAAGAGATGTCATTGAGCTTTGGATTAAAGCAGGGTCCAAATCCTCAATAAGATTCCTACCTGTAGTAAAGCCCATAACCGAAAAGATTATTACCATAGATATTGGGCCTGCCACGAAGACTATATTTGAAAATAAGGTCTTAATATCCTTAAGGAAAATATCCTTAAATTGGCTGGATGTTTTGATTTCGACATCCTTGGCCTTAACCTTCTTTTTCTTATCCATATCTATGTGGTCATCAAAGACCGCATCAAAATAATACTTATCTCCAAGCTTGTATACTAAAAATAATACTAGAGCCGCAAGAGCCAAGAGTAATAAGCTAAAGCCCAGTCTCTGTATTATTGGTCCGGTAAGGCTCATGCCAAAAATCTTAGCATTAAAGAAGACATTTGACACATTTCCAAGCATTGATGTGACATTATCTACATCTATATTAAATTTCGGTCCACTAGATGATGATGATGAGAAGGAGAAATAATAAATCACTCCCATGACCCCAAACATCAAAAGATATCCCAGGGTCTTAAAAAGCTTGGCATGCCTATTGACATTGGTAAATTTCTTAATCAGTAAAATCATCAGGCAAATAAGCCCATAAGGTATGGCAATCATTGGAAGGAGGGTGATAAGGCCCAAAATCAAAGTCATTGGGTCAAAACCAGCCTCGCCAAAATATATATATAGGCCAATGGCAAAAAATAGGAAAAAGTCAAAAAATGAGCTTATCCCGCCTATTACCTTGCCTAAGAAAAGCTCACCCTGGCTTAGGGGTAGGGTCTGATAATTGGAAATATCTGCCTTGGTGAAATATTTTGAGAGGATATCAGGCACATAAAATATGAAGATCATCATGGTGATAGCTATGGCAAAATTTACAAAATACATGTGATTTTGACCAGATCTCACATAAATCATGGCGCTTGCCTTAAAGACCCCTATAAATATGGCTCCCAAAAATACATAGGTCCAGATAAGAAGGATTATCCTCATCAGGTAATTTTTGGGCAGGTTTGCAACTTGCTTTGATGGCCTATAAGGAAAGAAGCTTTCCCTTAAAGCATAGGCTGCTATAGTTTTAATATTCTTGCTTTTCATCTGTAAGCTCCAAGAAAATTGATTCAAGAGACCCGTCGTTGTTGGCTATATGCTTAATCTCATCAAGAGTTCCTATAGCGATAAGCTTGCCCTTAGAAATAATGCCAATCCTATCGCAAAGCTCCTGAGCCACTTCCATGACGTGGGTTGAAAACATGACACACTTGCCAGCTGCCGCCCTTTCTCTAAGGATTTTCTTAAGATTAAAGGCAGACTTAGCATCAAGACCAACCATTGGCTCGTCAAGAATTAAAACCTGTGGGTCGTGGATAAGGGCACCGATTATGGCAAGCCTTTGGGCCATACCATGAGAATAAGTAGAAATAGGGTCCTTCATGGCTTCTCTTATATCAAAATAATCCAAATAAGAATCAAGCCTTTCCTTCCTAGTTTCAGTATCCACCCCATAGATATCTGCTATGAAATTTATATATTCATTTCCCGAATAATTTTCGAATAATTCTGGATTGTCAGGCACATAGGAAAACTGGCTCTTGTAGGCTATAGGGTCATCCTCGATACGGAGGCCATTTATAAAAATCTCCCCCTTAGTCTTAGAATTTATCCCTACAATAGACTTGATGGTAGTAGACTTACCAGCCCCATTAGGACCAAGAAATCCAAAGATTTCACCATCTTTCGCCTCAAAGGAGATGTCATCCACCGCCTTTTTTCCTATCTTGTATTCCTTAGTAAAATTTTCAACTTTAATCATAAAAATCCTTTCTAATCTCTAAGAATAGTTTTTAATATTTTACCCGATTAGATGGAAAATATACAATATATATAAAAAATTTATAAAAAAATACCCTCAGGATCTTTGATATCCTAAGAGTATTTGTCTTCTTATCCAACCAAATCAGAATAATCTTTTAGCTTGCCTAGGGCTTGGTTTTCTATTTGACGGATTCTCTCTCTGGAGAGGTCGTAGATAGAACCTATTTGCTCTAGGGTTTTTGGTTTTTCGTTGTCTAGGCCATACCTGTAGATTATGATTTGCTTTTCCCTATCTGTTAGTTGGTCTAGGGCTTGCATTAGGAAATTTTCCATGTCTTTTTCTAAGATTAGCATATCTACTGGAGTCGATTCATCTCCTACCATATCCATTAGCTCATCTCCTGTGGAGTCTTCGCTGTCTAGGTTGATATTTAGAGAGGTGGAGTTGACTTGGTTTCTATTTATTAGGAAAAGGTCATCGGCTTGTTTTTTGTTGATGCCTTCGTTTTCTAATATCCTGTAGAGTTCCTCATCGCTTGCCTCTGGGTTGGCCTTTAAGATTTGTTTAAGCTTATTTAGCTTTAAGTATTTGCCTGCTGGAATCCTGATGGTGTGGCCTTCTTTGTTGATGGCCTTTCTGATGGCCTTATCTATCCACTTGTAGGCATAGGTTGTAAATTTGTAGCCTAGGCTTAGGTCAAATTTCTCTGCTGCCCTTATCATGCCGAGCATGCCTGATTGGACGAGGTCTTCTAGGTCTAGGTCATTGCCGTGGGACCTAAAGAAATAGGACGCACGACTCCTTACTAGGCCCTGGTTTTTTTCGACTAGGGCTGCTAGGGCGTTTTGGTTGCCAAGTTGGAATTGCTCTACTATCTCTTCGTTGTTTAGGTCTGATAGCTTCATCATGTCCTTGCGCTTGATTGGGGCAAGGGAAGTGTTGACTCCTTTTTTGGCTGATCCTATTAGGTCATCATCGTCATCATCATCGTCAAAATCTTCGTCATCTTCTGCGATTATTTCTAGGATTTCTTCTTTTTGGTCTTCTGTTAGAGATTCTATGACTTTTAGCAAGTCTTCATCGGTCATATCCGGATTGTCCAGATAATCTTTAAGCTTTTCTAAAGTTTCCTTATCTTCTAAATTTATTTTATCCATATTATCACCCATTTTGAATTTATTTATCTTTATCCTCATCTTCTAGCTTGATTTTAAGCTGGTCAAGTTTGGCTGCAAGAGATTTTGATATAGGATAAGACCTGTAGTTGTGACTGAAATTTGCCTTTTGGCTTTTTTTAATCTTGCTCCTTAAGCCTAAGAGGTCTCCCCTTAGCTCTAGAGCTGTCATCCTGCTTGCTCCCTTGCCTAGGGCCATATTTTGCACTGCCCCATCATCTGTTACGACCTTGACATTGTGGCGACGGCCTACTCTTGCAAGCTCTGCTTCGATATAGGTATCTGCCGTTTGAAACCTCTTTGTATAGACAATTTTCATCTTATACTTTGTTTCTATGGTTTCTTTAAGTCTGTCAAGATTATAGGCATCAAAGACTATTACCATCTCTTCCGCCCTCAAAACGCTATATTCAGCCATTTCTTCTATGAGCATATCCCTTGCGGCTGCAAGGTTTGTTTTTGATAAGTCCTTTAAGTCCGGCCATTTGTTTATGACATTGTAGCCATCAACATAGGTTATGTTTTTTTTAATCAAAGCCATTTTGTCTTAGGACCTCATACATGGCTATGGCTGAGGCAACAGATGCGTTAAAACTATTTACAAAACCCTTCATCGGTATATTAATTAGTATATCACATTTCTCTCTTACAAGTCTAGAGATACCCTTACCTTCATTACCTACTACTAGGGCAATTTTGCCCTTAAGGTCGGTTTTATCTATCTCTTGGCTTCCTTCGCCTGCTAGGCCATAGACCCAAAATCCCTCTTTTTGGATTTCTTCTATGGTTCGAGAAATATTTTTTACCCTAATTATATTGATGTTATTTATTGCTCCAGCACTTGTCTTATAGACTATTGGACTTACCTCAGCTGACCTTCTTTCTGGGATAATTACCCCGTCAAAGCCAAAGGCTTCGGCACTTCTTACTATGGCTCCTAGGTTATGAGGATCTTCTATTTGATCTAGGATTATTAGCCTCTTGTAAGTATCGACGTCAGCTAGGTCCATGTATTTAAAACTTTCCACATCAAGGGCGACCCCTTGGTGGTTCATATCTATTTTATCAAAAAAACTCTTATCTACAAAATCTATTTCAATATTTTTTGCCCTTATCTTTTTTATAAGCTTGTCAATTATCTTGGAATTTTGCCTTAGGATGTAGGCCCTATAGATTTCAATGTCTGAATCTAGGGTGTCTAGGACTGGTTTTCTGCCATATATTCTATCCATTAGCTTATCTCCCATTTGACCCCATCACGGGTATCTTTTAGGCTTATGCCCATTTCTAAAAGCTCATCCCTGATGGCATCTGCCTTTGCAAAGTCCTTGGCCTTTTTGGCAGCTGTTCTTTCTTCAATTTTTGCTAAGATAAAATCTTCGTCTATATCTAGGCTCTTTTTCTTGGCCACAAGCCCTAGGACATCGTAGAGACTGTCATAAAGAGCCTTAGTTTTTTCTATAAAGGCCTTTGAAGAAGTAGAGCTTATATTGGTATTTATAAATTTGGCTAGGTCAAATAAGACTGTGATGGCATCTGCTGTATTTAGGTCATCTTCCATGACTCTTATAAAGTTAGCCTCAGCTGCATCTAGATTTGCAAGAAGTTTTTCTTCGCACTTTTCCATTTGCTTATCGCTTGCCTTTGCTAGGTCTTCTTCAAGCTTAAAGGCTGCGTTATTTAGTCTGTTTAGGGAATTTTGAGCTTGTTCAATTATTTCCCTGGTGAAGTTAATTGGCTGCCTGTAGGATGTGGTCAAAAGCCAAAATCTGATGGTCATTAGGTCATATTCCTTCTTGATATCATCAAGAGTAAAGAAATTGCCTAGGGACTTACTCATCTTTGTCCCATTGACCTGGATCATACCGTTGTGCATCCAATAATTGGCAAATTTAACTTCATTTAGGGCTTCAGATTGGGCTATTTCATTTTCGTGGTGAGGAAATTCCAAATCTTCCCCACCTGCGTGTATATCAATGGTTTCGCCCAAGAATTTCTTATTCATGGCTGAACATTCTATGTGCCAGCCAGGTCTGCCAGCTCCCCAAGGAGAATCCCAAGCCACTTCGCCATCAATTTTTGTCTTTTTCCAAAGGGTGAAGTCTGCCGGGTTTTTCTTGCGGCCTACATCATCATTATCAAGCCTATTGCTGGCCCCGTGCATGAGGTCGTCAAGATTTCTTCTTGATAATTTACCATAATCAGCTTTTTTGCTTACATCAAAGTAAACATCCCCATCTGACTCGTATGCCACACCCTTTTTGACAAGACCATCTATGAAGGCGATTATATCATCCATCACCTCGGTTGCCCTTGGGTGGATGGTGTCTTCTTCATCAAGGTTTAGGTCCTTGGCATCTGCCATATATTGGCCTATATAGCGGTCTGTTACCTCTTTTGTAGTGATGCCTTCCTCAATTGATTTTTTGATTATCTTGTCATCGACATCGGTGAAGTTTACCACATATTTTACATCATAACCCCTAAATTTTGCAAAACGTCTGAAGGTATCAAAGACAACTAGGGGTCTAGCATTGCCTATGTGCATAAAATCATAGACTGTAGGTCCGCAGACATACATCTTGATCTTGCCTTCTTCGATTGGTTTAAATACTTCTTTTTTTCTACTAAGAGTATTATAAATTTTCATTAAAAATTATCCCTTACAAATTCTAGCCTTTCCTTAACTAGGTCCTTGCCCATGATTAGGAAGGCATTTGATAGGTCTGGACCGTGGACTGAACCTGTTACAGCTGCCCTTACTGGGAACCATAGGTTCTTGCCCTTGATGCCTGTTTCCTTTTGGATAGTCTTCATGATTGATTTAGCAAAGTCTGGATCAATTTCCTTAACTTCTGCAAGATGGTCTAAGAATGCCTTAAATAGGATTCTGGCATCATCTGTAGAAATAGCTTCTTTTGCATCATCATCATAGTCGATATCGGCACTCTTTATATAGTAGTTTTTAACAAGTTCAGCTGCATCAGAGAACTTATCAATAGCTGATTGCCAAGTTTCTGCAAGTAAAATTAATTTGTCATGGTCATAAGACTCATCAATTAGACCAGCCTTAATTAGGTAAGGCTTGATATCTTCTGCAAGCTCTTCTGGGCTTAATTCTCTGACATAGTGGCCATTGACCCAGTCAAGTTTTTTCTTATCAAAAACAGCACCAGTCTTATTTACCCTATCAAAGTCAAATTGCTTAGCTAATTGATCAAGAGTAAAGATTTCTTCTTCACTATCAGGTGACCAACCAAGTAATGATAGGAAGTTGATAAGACCTTCTGGTGTGTAGCCTTCTTCGATAAAGTCCTCAACCATGCCATCGCCATTTCTCTTAGAATATTTCTTGTGGTCCTTATTTAAAACGGTAGGTAGGTGGATATATTCTGGAGCCTCCCAACCAAAAGCTTCGTATAAATAAACATGCTTTGGTGTAGAAGAAATCCACTCATCACCACGAACGACATGGGTAATGCCCATCAAATGGTCATCCACAACTACAGCAAAGTGATAAGTTGGGAAACCATCTCTTTTAATTAAAACTTGGTCATCTTGGTCGTCAGTATTAAAGGTAATCTTGCCCTTAATCCTGTCATTAAAAGAAATATCATAGTCCTTTGGTAATTTTAGTCTAACAGTGTGCTCTTCCCCATTAGCCACCCTTTGTTTGGCTTCTTCAAGAGGAATAGAACGGCAAAGACCATCGTATTTTGGTGTAAGGCCATCAGCTCTCATTTGATCTCTGACCATGTCAACTCTTTCTTGAGAGCAGAAGCAATAATAAGCCTTGCCTTCATCGATTAATTGGTCGATGTATTTGTCATAAATGCCAGCCTTAACCCTTTCAGATTGGATATATGGACCAAAGTCACCCTTTTCGGTAACATTTCCATTTTCATCAAGCATAACACCTTCATCAATCTCAACACCAGACCATTTAAGGGCCTTAAGAAGATTTTCAAGGGCACCTTCCACAAAACGTGTCCTATCAGTATCCTCAATTCTCAAAATCATCTTTCCGCCAGTATGTCTAGCATATAGGTAGTTAAAAAGGGCTGTCCTAAGACCACCAATGTGTAGATATCCTGTTGGAGAAGGTGCAAATCTAACTCTAACTTCACTCATTATAATCTCCTTTATAATTTTTCTTTAAATCAATTCTTACTTCTATTATAATATAAAACTTAAAATTAATAAATAAGTAAACAAAGGGAAGCAACTCCCACTTCCCTTCAATACCTTAACTTATCTAATTATATCATTTTTTTACGACTAAAGCAAGTATTAATGGGCTTGTAAGGAAATATTCACCAATAATTTCCATCTCAAAACTTAATATTAATAATCCATATCACAAAATATAAAAAAGACGAGCCAAACAACTCGTCCTTTTTGGGTCAAAACCATGAAAATTCTAGAATAAAATGTATTTGCTTAGATATATATTTTTGAAAATTAACAAAATTTTCTGGAAATATCCTCCAAATACAAGATGAACAATCCCCATATGGCTAAATGGGAAAAGCCATTACTTTTGAAATGACTAAATAGTAATATAATACTCTATCCTTCGATGATAACTAGCCTAAAAAAAAGACGAGCGATATTCTTAAATTTTTCGGTCATTTCACAAAAACATCTAGAATCCATGGTTAATCCTAACATACTTTTAAAGAAAATTTATTCAACATCAAACATTGAACCGTCTCCTATTCTCAAATAAGTAAATCTTTCATCAATTAAATAGAATCCTATTAATTATAATAACAAACTAATTTGTACTGAATATCCTTAATAAATCGAAGACCTTTAAGATAAGGTAAAATCAAACTCCTATTCATTTTAATTTACAAGCTATACTCATCCCATTACATCTTCATCAACATATGTTATAATTAAAATATTATAAGGAGAAAATATGAGTATAAAAATTTACCAATCACAAGAAGAAATTATAGAAAAATTGAAATCCCGTGGTTTAAATTTTGATATAAATAATTTAGAAGATGCATTAAAAAAATATAACTACTTCAATCTCTTTAATGGAATAGAAAATATCTTCCTATCTAGCAATAAGCCTAAAGTGTATGAAGATATAAACCTTGATGATTTTTTAAATATATATAGATTTGACAAAAAATTAAGCATAACAATCCTTGAATTAATTTACTCTGTAGAGGAAAAATTAAAAAACTCGATATCAAACCATGTATCAGCTAAGTATTGCTCCAAGTTAGAAAATACAATGCAGTATACTAACAAAAATAACTTCATGGATCCTAAAGAATCTGATCCAAACTCAGATACATATTGTAGATATTCAAGAAACTACCCATTTACACATTATCAGTATAAAAAATATTATAATTATTTTGAAAACTTCATACTATTTAAACCCTACTATCTAACAAACCTAATAAATCAAAACGACTTCATAGATAAATCATTTTATACAGACAAAGCATACATAGCCCCAAGTGATGTAGCAGTCTATAGGGACTTTAATGGGTTTATTGATTTAAATGTAGCTGTTCCAATATGGATTGCGATACTCACACTTACATTTGGTCAACCAATAAGATTTACCCACTATCTAAAAGATGAAGTAATGGAAAAAGTAATGGCAGACTTTGATCTAGAATTATCTAAAAGAAACCAATTCCTAAATATGATAGATTTTATACTACTTTTAAGAAACTCCTGTGCACACAATAGACTAATTTCTAGATTTGAAACAAACAAAAACACCTATATAAACTCATTATTAATAAGAACATTCAAATTAAATCCCCAAAATAAATCCAGAGAAAAATCGTCAATACTCTTGCTTAGCGATGTCCTAAAAATATTAAGTTTTTTCATAGATATAAGCACTCTAAAGCCAATATTTGAAGATGTTTTTAATTCGAATATTGAAAATATGAGAAATAAGAAAGGATTAGAAATAAATAATCGCCTACTAAAGCAAATAGGAAGTAAAAATCATGAAGAATTATTATCAATACTTCAAAACAATAAATATACTTTTTAATATTGATAAACAAACATAAAAACACGATAAAAATGTAGAATGTTACCTAAAAACATAAAAAATTTGACATAAAAAAGAAAAAAACATACAATATAAGTATATAAAAGGCTCCTAAGAGCATTAAGCAATGGCGGCATTGCTTTCGATAAAAAACCTGGCTATGCCAGGTTTTTTTGGGTTGATATATCTTAAAAAAACTTATATTATTAAATCAAAAAATAATAAAAACATCTCAACATAATAAAATATTCTTCACCAAACACAAAAAAATAAATCACAATTCGAATATAGCTAGATATCATAGTTCTGTCTATTAAGAAAAATGTACATACATCGATAATACATTCAGTCCAACGCTCCCTTCTCGAACGTATGTGAGAAGATTAGGCCGTCGGCTCTTTTCTATTCCTAACCCCATTTGTGAAACAAATGGATGGTAGGCTAAATTTGCCCCAGCGGCCGAGAGCGTGCAGTAGCTGAGACATGCCTATTAGAACCACTAAGGTGAAAAGCTACACTATGAACAAAAGTCTAGTAAATCTACACAACTCCCTTCTCGAACAATCGTGAGAGAACTAATCGACATGCCCTATAAAGGGTTCTGTATCTACATCGGCATTAGGTAAATAACACCACCTACCCTTGCTTCGACCAACGAGGAGAAGCCTAAAAGTACTGTAAGAAGTCAACCAAAAACTAAGAGCGTCAATCCCTAATAATCAAAAAAGGGGAAAATAAAGGCAACTCATAAGCTTCCAACTCTAACTCCCTTCTCGAACGTATGTGAGAAGACTAGGCCGTCGCCTCGCTGAGACCCCATCGGCTCGTGTCTATTCCTAACCCCATTTGTGACAAGCCTGTCGGCTCGAGGAAACAAATGGTTGGTAGGCTAAATTTGCCCTAGCGGCCGAGAGCGTGTCGTAGCTGAGGACCTCATCAACATGTCTATAAATGGTTCTGTCTCTACATCGGCATCACCCAACTTCCTTCAAAAAATAAAAAAATTCAACTCATCAGATGATTTTTAAAACCTACTCAACTCTACTCCGTTTTTCTCAACTCTTCTCAACTCTTCCTGAAACCTTAGATTTTTATACATCTTAACCAAGTTTATTTAGAACTTTCTCAAAACCACCTTATTCTCCTATAAAAAATAGAGAGCGACATTAATCACACCCTAAATTTTTTTCACAATTTCCTCTAAAGTGGCAATGGGTTTTAAGTCTCTATGCTGACCTATATATATAAATTTATAGTCTTTATACCGACATTATGTAATAACATTATAATTAGATTAAGCCATTTTTTAAACTAAATACCACCATTATCAGTAAAATTTTTAATGAACTTAATTATTAAATATGTTAAACAAAACAATAAATTAATATAGGATAAAATTAAGGTTGCTGTCAAACTTTTCGTGTAAACTCAATCTTATAAATTTTGTAATTCTTATTCAAAATCAACAGATATTGGTTAATAAAGATTATTATTATCAATTGGCGTGGGCTAGCTATAAGTTATTTAAAATGGTTGTTATGATATAAAATAGAGTATAGAAAAAGAAGAGAATTTGTCTCCTCTTCTCTTGTATTACTTAATCCACGTACTGGCGACTATTTTGTAATTAAATTATATCTTTTAATAATTGATATTATATACACCAGAATTAATTATTTTTATTATCTTCATCTTTTTTCTCATTTTTCTGATTTAAAATAAATACAGCAAGAACTCCAACCAATGAAGTAAATATAGCAGCAATACCTGCAACATTCTTATCACGATAAATTAGAAAAGCTCCTATACAAATAGATAAAATCGCGATAATAAAGCCAAACCACATTCCCATTTTATTGAATTTCATATTCTCACGAATAGCATAATTTTCAAGCTCAATCCTATGAACTTGATCATTTTCAGTAAGTTTAAAAATTCTATCTGGAAAGGATGGGTCTATTTCTCCATAACCTTTTAGTGACGATGGTGAAGGAAGTGGCCCCATAAACATGCTAGAATGAGAAATTTGAACCGCCTTAATCTCACTATTAATAACGTTGATCACTTCTTCCGGGTCTTTATCTACTAGATTTTTTAAATAATTTACTTCATCCTCTGTGAAAACATCTGACCTATTTTCTGTCTCATTTTCATCAGTTAATTTTAAACTTCCATTTTTATCTATTTCATTCATGATTAATTCTCTTGTCTGATATATTTACTAAGAGATTGCCCGGTCTTCTCAAAGCCTTCTGTATATGAGTAAGTTTTTAAATTAGAAACATCAACGTTTCTAAATTTATTTGAAATACCAAAGATATCATAAGCCTTCAAAAAACCATTAGCAAATGCCTTGCTCTTGTTAACAACAAAGTCTTTATCTTCTAATACTTTAATTTCCATAAAACTTCCTCCTTTATATAGTATTATACCCAAGATTTAAATTAAAAACTATTTATCTTATTTTTAAAATAATGAAGTCACTAACGTCACCAACTATCTAATAACCATAAAGCTCATCCTTCACATTAAAAGATTGCCCAAATTTCCCATATTTATAAAACTTATACAAGATATAATTCTCTTTTTCAAGCTCATGAGTCGATAAAATTATCTGTTTATCATAAAATTCATTTCTTAGAAGCTCTACAAGAGACGCCATATTTATGTCATCCATAGTTTGCACTGGGTCATCAATCAAAATAAACCGAACTATACTAGTTTATTTAATCAAATAATAATCTAAAATTGCATTAACAGAGTACTCTAAGATTTTAAAATTATTTTTCTATAAATTAGATTCATTACCTTCGTCAATACAATTATAACACTCTGAGTTATAATGATAATTTTCACCATAATCCAAACTATCAGTGGTAATCGAATTTTCTTTTCTTAAATACCTAATTTTAAGATTCTCCTTATTTGACATATAGATTTTCAGAAAAATTGCGAACAAGAGAATTGAAGTAAATAATTTAAAAGCTCCCATATTCAAGATATATTTGAAAATATTATCATCTAAATTTAAGTCTACTATTTTTGAAACCCAATTTATAAAGATCTCGCCATATTCATTAACAAACATGCTACATACTATTGCTAATATAATTTTAAATTTATCCTCTACAAACTTATCTTCAGCAAATTTTTCAATCCCTAGTATAGACTTTATATCATCTTTATTCACTGCACCTAAGGCAAAAACTAATATTCCTAATAATATCTTAAAATTTTGATCATCTATTAACCCATATAGAATAGTTGCTATTGTAATAAATATTATTATTCTATTCTTGATAACAAGATTTAAAGTCACAAATATAATATAAGCTAAAACTAAGTATGAATAAAGATATGAGATACTCTCAAAGTTATGATTAATTACCTTTGAATTTAATCTTGACACTCCATTTAAAAGTATAAGTGAGATAGCCAAAGTAATAAAATTTGCCACCAATAATTTATAATCTTTCCCATTCCAATCATTTATTATTTTATTTAAACTATAGCGGCAATAGGAAAAAAGTATATAGCAATCAATACCTGATAAAAATACAAATATAACTAATGTATATATGTCTAAGCTATTAAATATAATTATAGCAAGCAAAACTTTCAGAATAAATAGACCAAAAAAAGCTTCTACCGTCAATCCTTCGAGTAAATAATTAATTAAAAATCTTATCCTATTAAATGATATCCTAATATAGTACTTTAATCTACCGTAACGATCCATTTCTTTCATAAAAACCCCCTTATGGTACTAACGCTATTAATTCTTGAATCAAAAGAGTCCTAGCTCTTATACCTAATCACTTTATCAAGAACATCAAACAACGATGTATCCGGCTCTTATATTCAAAATAATCACCCTTTCTATAATTAAAAAACTGAAACATTCCTACTTAAAAGTGTATAATATATGATTTACAATAATAGCTTTCTTATAACAAAATTAATCAAGGCAAATCAACAAAGAACCAACTTAACTAAAGATGTACAACTATAATGTAAAATCTATATTAATCACTTCACTTACTATATGTATTATTTATAAGAAATTTTTAATCACAATTTAAAGTGAGGGGTAAATACTTATTTTTATACTGTTTTCCTTAAGAGTATATTGTTTATTTATTACACGATAAATAAGATTTGAAGAAATCTTCTATTATTCGAAGGATTACACAATTATCCTTCTTGCTATCAATATAAGGAGTATGGACTAAGTTAAATTTTAAAATCATTATATACACTGAATAGATAATTAATAGACTTGTTAATAGGCACTTGTGAATATATTAATGTACAAAATCTTAGTGTAGATTATTTAATAAATTGGTCAATTTTTATAATATGCGAACTATTTTAACTACATTTATACCCTTTTCACATATATTTACGTATTTCAAAAACCATAATAAAATATGCACAAGAAAATTAGCATACCAACTTCTAAATCATGATTTTATTCTTCAGTCGCCCACAATTTAATTAAATCAGCACTTTCGCTTGTAGGTGAAATATTTCCTGGTAACTTTTCTACTTGAACCAATAACGGCATTTCAAAATTAGTCCCTGTTATAATACACTGTCCTGGAGCGAGAGAAGGAATTCTACTCCTAGTAGGTCCATCCAATGAACTTACTGTATTTTCTATCATTCTTATATCATGTTCATTTACAAGTCTGTGCAAAAAATAATTATGTATTTGAGAAACAATAGTTGCTGATATATCTGATGGCCTTTGGCTTGCTA
Source organism: Anaerococcus sp. NML200537 (assembly GCF_026131715.1). NCBI lineage: Bacteria > Bacillati > Bacillota > Tissierellia > Tissierellales > Peptoniphilaceae > Anaerococcus > Anaerococcus sp. NML200537. The sequence continues at coordinate 26,272 of NZ_JAMXSL010000005.1, forward strand.
TTGTAAGGTAGAACCCAAACTTACGACCTTCTTTAATTATTTCTTCAAACACCTCAAGTCTATAATCCTTCCAAGATTCAGACTCACGTGTAGACTGTGAAGACAAAATATTATGGGCTTCGTCTATAATTAAATGAACTGTCGAGTTAATTTCAAAGCCTTTTGCTTTTTTCTTATGTTCTTCATATAATTGTTTTGATATTAAGAGTGGGAGCATCTTTTTTGCATCTGAATTACATTTTCTAAAGTTAATAACAGTTAGAAAATAATCATCATCATTATCATAGCAAACATTAATAGTTCTTTCTACAAACTCTGATCTTGCTTCTATCCTTAATATTAAAGGGTTTATATGTTCAAAATTTATCTTCCCATAAGATAAACAATAAATCATATGAGTGTATACTGATATTCTCAACTTTTCTGTCGCTGTCAAGTTTTGAATATTACCTAGAGTTTCTGGATTTCTCAATATTTTTTTAAATTCTTTTTTATATTGAATGATACTTTCTTTATTATAATCAGAAATAAACATTTTATTGTTTCTATTATCTAAATAATAATAACTTTTAGACTTAGAGTGCCAAAATGTATTTAACATTGTTAGACTATGATAATAAATATGACTTGATTTTAATAATTCTTTAATAGATTCATCAAAGTTTATAATGTTTAAAGATTTTAACAATAGTTTAAGTGATTCTTCATTATTATTAGCGTGGAAAACATTATAAAAAGCACTCCCTAAACCCTCTATTATTTTATCTGTTGTGATTTCATGATTGACATCATCCAAATAATATTTAACTGCGCCGTTTAAAAAAGGTTGTTGAGTCTTTTCTGTTGCTGAATATAATATGGATAAGGTCTCTATATTCCAATATACAGAAGGTTTAATATTTAACCTATCACCATCCCTTGATTGAGTCGATAAATTTAGCACCTTCTTATCTTCAGAAAAAATACCTTTTTTAACATATTCGCCATTAAAATCCAGTACTATAAATTTACTCTTATTATTAAAACTTAATCTTTGTTCGGAAAATCTTTGATTAAATAATTCAGTATATAATTTCGCCAACGTATTTGATTTTCCACTTCCTGTATTTCCAAATATTCCTATATGTGTATTAAAAAGCATACTCCGTGAAATCTCAATAGGCAAGTTATTCTGTGCACTAACTCCCAATGATAAATTGTAAATCGAATGATTAGATCCATTTTGCAGAATAACTCTTATTTCCTCCTGAGATAATAATACTGCTTCATTAAATATCATAGGAAAAACTTTAATACCAAATTCAAACTTTTCACACTTAAAATTTCCTATTAGGCTTACCTCTAATATTCTTTCAAATCTATCTCTAGAAAATTCATGTATTACAGGATCATTATCTTTATCCTTCAAAAATTCATTATCAACTTTACAAATGATTTTATAAGAACCTCTAATAATTCCTATATAACTCCCAATAGAAACGCCATCATATATTAATCCGCCATAATGAAATGATTCTAGATTTGATTGTTCATTCATCAATATATTAATTTTCATGCCGACAACTGATATCACATTACCAATTACATAATTAAACTTCATAATTCACCCCTAATAATTTTAACAAATAATTAAAATCTCCACTATTCTTATTAAAATCATCTGGTAAGAATTTTATATTATTATATCCATGGAATTTTCTTTTCATTTCTTTCATAGAATCACTTGAATAACATATCATTATGACAATTAATTCAGGATTTAACAAAGACCTTTCAAATATATCCTTAATGTGCTCATCAGCGAATGAAAATCCAAAAACAATTAATACAGATTGCTTCTTTTCCAGTTCATAACTAAAAGACCTAATCATCTGGTAATAATATTGTTCTAATACAGTCTCTGAAAATTTATATTTATTTGGATTAATTATTGCTAACTTAGAATATTCTTCATTAAATTCCTCTAATTTGTTTGTATCTAAATTAATATTATTTAGACTCTCCACAAATTCGTCTAAATTATTTGATTTAATATTATCCATTAATTTCAAAATATTCTTAGAATTAAGGTTTAAATCTTTTACTATTTTGTTAATATTTTCATTTTTTTTTAAAATCAGTTTTTACCCTTATAGTGTCCTCATTCCCCTTAAGTTTACTAACTTCCCAGGACAATGACCCATGTAACTTAAATAAATTAATTGTTGGTACTTCCCTCCTGTAATTATCATTGTATCCACTATGAGTTACGTTTAAATAAAAATTTTTATTGCTTATATATTTGTTAAACATTCCCCTTGAGCCATCATTAAAAAACACTAAAGGATTATCGATAATAAAATCATCAAAAATCCTCTCAAAAACTAAATCGTAATTTGTTGTAAAAATATTAATTCTTTTTGGTAGCTCATTACTTTCATTTTGTAAAAATTCATACAGACAGTTAATAAATAGTCTATAATTTTTCAATGTTTCATAATTTTTATATCTTCTATAAAAAATCTCTGAATTCAAACCCATAATTTCAATATATATTTTAAAATAATATATATACATAAAGAATCTTCCAACATTATTTAGTTTATTATAACTTGCAACATCTTCAAAAGAAGGATATCCTTTACCAAAACTTAAAGTAGGATACATAGGTACACTAGCACCTGACCCTATTAAGAAATTTATATTTTTTCCCCTGACTAATTTATCAAATTCTTCTTTATTCACGTAAGCTCCTTCATTAAAAGATAAAATATAAATTTAGGATCAACTCAAATAATAATCATCTAATATAATTTTTACATTATTTATTAATGTTATTTAAAATCAATCTAATTCTATTAATCTCTCTAATTTTGTAATTAATTTTAAAGAATATTAAACCCTTATTTTTTAATACCAATTCTCATTATCAATTGGTTGCACGCCACTTTATTTTTTATTATCAACTTATGTATATTTACTATGTATATATTTACACCGTATATACCGTATACGTTAAAATAATATAATAGTATTTTGATAAAGTGCGTAGGTACAAAGTAAAGGGGCCGGGGCCCCTTTGGCTTTGTGTTTTGTTCTTATTGTACGTACTGACCAATAAGTTTTTATTTAATTAATTGTTATTAATTAAGCTGTTGCTTGGCTTCTTCTGTATGCTATGAAAGCTCCGCCCATGATTGCAAGACCTGCTGCGATGAATACTAGTGAACCAATACCACCTGTTTGTGGGATTGTTACTTTCTTGTTGTTGATTCTCTTAGCGTCTGCGCCTTCGCCAGTTTTTACTACATCTGTTCCTTCGTATACAACACCAGTTGCGTCAGCTGTGTATGATCCTTTTTCTACGTCGAATTTTTGTGTTGCATTTGATGGTAGAGCGTATCCTGCTGGAGCTTTAATCTCTACTATTTCATAGTTTTTAGCATATTCAAGACCTGTTACTTCTAATTGACCTTTTTCATTAGATTTGAATACTGCTGCATTACCTTCAGTTGGTGTCCATTCATAAGCGATATTTGCTGCAACAAAGGCTTTATCTCTTTTTTCTCTAAGTTCTTTAACTTTATCAGCTGTAATTTTTTCTGTGTAATTAATAACGCCATTGGTTTGTGTTAGTGAAGCAACTGCGTCTTTATATTCTTTATCTGCTGCTTTATAAGCTGTCATTGCTTCTTGGATGTTTGCACCAGATTTTGCTTTTAGGAATTGACCTTCTGCATTTTTAATCTTAAATTCTGCACCTTCAAGTCTTGCACCATTATCTTGGTCAGCTTTTACGAATTTTCTACCGCCATTTACAACTTTTGGTTCTGTTGGATCAAGTGGTTTTGGGTTTTCAGAATCTTTGTTGTTTCTGATTTCAACTTTGCCAGCTTCTGTTGTTGTAACATATTCTGGTTCATATCCAGATACACGTTCTACTACTCTATAAGTTTTTGTGTCATCTAGGCCTGTGAAAGTATGAGTAAATTTCTCAGCCATTGTAGCAGTATAAGTATCAACGTCTTTCCAGTTTTTACCATCTTTAACTTGAAGTGTGAATACAGCTGTTACAGTTTTATCAGCATCTGTTACTGCTTTTCCATCAATTGCCCAAGATTTTTCAACCTTAATTTCTTTATTTTTTGGTTGTATTTCTGTAGGTTTTACTTCTTTACCTGGTTTGTTACCATAATCAAACTTAATGTCGTTCTTTTCAGGATTATCTATAACTGCATCAGCATTTACTGTTGCACTGTATTTTAAAGTAATGTTAATTGCTTTATCTTTGTTTTGTACTTTATTAAGACCTGTTTGAGTAAATCTTAATGTAAAACCATGATCATCAGCGATTACATCGTAATCTTTAGCTTCAAATGTTATACCATTATCTGCAGTAATGTTTAAACTGTCTTTGTCAAAAGTAAGACCATCAGTCATACTATCTGTCCATTTTAGAATCTCATATTTTGAATCAGCTGGAATTTCAGTTTTAACTTCATATGGTATTACTTTACCAATTTCTGCTTTAGCTGTTGCTTTTTCTGCTGCGTAATTTTCATATTTTGCACCAGATTTTTGATTACTACCTTTATCTTCTACTGTTCCTAATGTATTAGAAGAATCAAAGTTTTTATCAATTTGTGGTTTATCTTCAGTATTCTTTGGATAAACGTGAGCTTTTACTATGTCGTTAAGTGGAAGATTAATAACAACTGGAACAGCCTTCATTTTAGTAAGAGTATTTTGACCATTTACATAGCTAGATAAACTGTGAATTTCATAAATTTTATACTTACCTGTTTTAAGTTTTGAAGTATCAAATTCATGACCCGCATCTTCTACTGTTTCACCTGCTAAAGCTGTTTTAAAATCGTCTTTTGTGATTTTTTCTGGTAGCTTGTTATTAGTTACAGTGATGATATTATCACCTTTTTTAACAACTTCACCACTAGCAGTAATAACTTGATCGTTCTCATTTGTCCAAACAAAGTATACTCCGCCAATATCTTTAGAGCCTGCTCCAAAGTAGCCATCTATACTTTTTATTTGATTACCATCGTACTTGGTTCCATCTATTCCTGCTAAACCTGGGAATACATCTTTTTGATTTCCTTCTTCACCAACTTTTTTATCCAAATTCTCTTTAGATTGTAAAATTTTGTGAACTGTAACTGAAGTTGTGGTTTGTTTTAAAGTTGTACCTTCAGCTGCACTTGCTGTAAATGGTGCGGCTATTATTCCGAATACCATTGCGAATGCTGTTAATAATGACAAAATTTTTCTTTTCATATCATTCTCCTTTATTATTTTTTGTCAGTGTCGCTGTGTTCTGCAATTCCGTACTGCTTGACACTCCTATAGAGGTCCTCTAAGGGCCATACGGGCTTGTTCTCGCTTCGCTGCGAGTGCTCCGCACGGGTCCTCTCCGAGCCGGACGGGCTTGCTTAGGCTAGCGGCTTGCCTTTCGTGCTGGTGGGCCAGCTGCTTATAGGGGCTTTGGTTTATGTACCTTTTAGCCTTCTATAAGTGGGGACGGGTTGTCTATTTTTTGTGGCGTTATGCCGGTTGCTTTCTTTTTTTGGTTTTACCTTATTTGAAAGCATTTCCCTTTTTACCATTATACCATAGTTTCGGGAATTTTGACATATTTTCTTGCTTTTTAGGGCAAGTGTCTTCTTCGCCCAGTAGATGCGGCGATTTGTTTTATATAATCATAGGCTTTGTAGGCCTAATAATTATTGTGAGTTATGGGGTTTGTTGCCCCTTTTTTGTTTTCCATTTTTGATTCTTATGGATTGTTGTTCTTGGGTTTTTGTCCAGCTTTGAATATTTGTGGATTGTTGCTCTTGGTTTGTTGTTGACTTCTTAGCGTTTCTTTAGGCATCTCCACGGTGGTCGATGCAAGGGGAGCTGTATTTAGCTAATGCCGATGTAATTACAGAACCCTTAATATACAGAACCATGAGATTTCTCACTATGTTCGAAAAGGGAAGTTGGGTTGGAAGCTTTTTTGAAGCTTCCTTTCTCGCTTCGCTGCGAGTGCTCCGCACGGACCCTCTATGCGCCGGGCAGGCGTGCCTTTCCATTTTTGAATATTTATGGATTGTTGCTCTTAGTTTTTTGTTTGACTTCCTACTACCCCTTTAGGCATCTCCACGTTGGTCGATGCAAGGGTAGGTGTTGTATTTAGCTAATGCCGATGTAGTTACAGAACCCTTTATATAGTGAACCATGAGATTTCTCGCAATGCTCGAAATGGGGAGAGTGGCGGGAAGCTCTCGAGCTTCCTTTCGAGCTGCGCTCGACCACTCTGTGGGGCTCCTCTATGCGCCGGAGGGGCGGGCTCCTTATCTCGAGCGGAGTCGAGAGATCTATTAGTCCTGCTTTGGTGTTTGGTTTGCTTTGAGCGAGTATTTGCTTTAGCTTTCTTATCCAGTTTTGAATATTTTTGGATTGTCGCTCTTGGTTTGTTTTGACTTCAAGCAATACTTTTAGGCTTCTCCACGTTGGTCGAAGCAAGGGAAGGTGTTGGAAGCTTCATTGAAGCTTCCTTCATTTTCCCTTAGGCTTCTATTGCTTCTTTCCTTTTGAAATAGATAAGTACTCCTCCTAGCATTACTGCTAGTCCTGCTAGGGTGAATCCTATCCAGGTTCCTGGGCCTCCTGTGTATGGGTATTCGGCCTTTTTATTGGTTATTTGGATTGGATTTGTTTCTGAGTTAGGTTTTGTGTCGTCTTTACCTACAATTTCCTTATCATAAACTTTTCCATCTTTATCAGACTTATAAATCTTACCGTTTTCTACCTTGAAGTAGTATTGGTCTTTTTTCATTAGTGAATAGCCTGATGGGGCTTTGGTTTCGTAGATTCGGTATTCGCCATCTGGGATGTTCTCAAATTGGAATTTACCATCTGTGCCAGATCTGGCTGTCCATTTGTCTGCTGGTACTGTTCCAACTCCAGTATATACTGTTCCATCTTTCTTGATTGGCATATATTTATCGTCAGCTTGTTTCTTTTGAAGTTCGAATTCAGCTCCTTGTAGGGCATCCTTACTTGTTTCGTCTATCTTTTGGAAGTAGATTGATGGTTTTTTGATGTTACCTATGTCGGTTGTTAGTAGGTTGATGTCACGGGCTAGATATTTACCTGCGTAGGTTTTCATATTTACAGTTTCTGCACTTGGTGTAAGTGTAGATGATTTTTCTACGTATTTATCTAGTTCTGTCTTGATATCTTCTGTACCAAATGTGACTTTACCTGTTGTTTTGTCGACTTGTCCAACATCATAGGTTGCCTTGGCACCAATTCTTGCATTGTCTTTGTATGGCATGTCTACTATGAAGATATATTCTCTTACTGCGTCTGCATCATTTTTGTTTTCTTCGCTAGTATTTCCAGAGCTTGATCCTACTGGATTGTTTTTCTTTTCCTCTCTGTATGGAGGGGCTATTCTTAGATCTAGGCTATTGCCATCATTGAACTCGACTGTGTAAGATGTGTTATCAGCATCTTTTATAGTATCACCACTTGCTTGTACCAATCTTACCTTGGTATTTGTTTGGCTTAATTTTAGGTCAGTGTTTACTGAGTCTAAGATTAGCCTTGCTTTTTCAAGCTCGCTTGATCTTGCCTTGATGGTAATTTTTTGTCTGAAGGTCTTTGAGTCTGTGTCTATACCTAGGATTTCTGATTTTAGATTTTCTTTATCAGCATCTCCAGAATAGGTATTTACAGAAACTTTCTTCATATCATTTGTATCATCGAAAGAGTTTGTCCATTTGACTTTACCATCTTTTGTGACTTCTAGATTCCAAACTGTTTTAGATTTGGTGTAGCCTTGTGGGGCTTTTTCTTCTGTTAGGGTGTAGGTACCTGCTGGTAGCTTATCAAATAGGATTGTATTATCTGCTTGTTTTGTTCCTATATTTGCAGTGTACTTTTGTTTGCCTGTTGCAGTTAGTAAGAATTCTGCACCATCTAGGGTATTGCCATCTTGGTCAGTTTTTCTTATTTTTATTTCAGCTTTTCTGTAGTTTTCTAGGATTTGTTTATTGTTTTTGATTTCTACAATATTTCCATCCGCATCTACTTCAAAGGTTGAAATTGCATCTTTTGGCAAGTCATATTTTGTATCATCAGGTGATTTTGTTTCTATGACTTGGTAGGTTCCAGGTACTAGGCCTTCCCATGAGAAGATTCCATTGTCGTCTGATGTTCTTGTTGATTTGTCTACATCAGTTCCATCTTTTACAAGTTTAAATTCTGCTCCCTTTAATGGTAGACCTATGCCCAAATCCTTTAGTTTTTGAGAATTTTCCTCAGTCTTATCTACTACATTTGATAGGACACCACCATCTACTTTTGCAAATTCTATTTTGTTTTTGAAGTTTACAAGTTTGATTTCCTTGCTGACATTTCCACTTGCTCCTGGGTTGAAGAATTGTGACCAGGTTTCAAAGTAGGATTTGTAGGAATCTTTGTAGGTTGTACGGTTTTGTGTCCTGTAGTTGTAGTGAGTTTCATCTGCCCTAGTTTTTAGTGACTTGGCATTTTTGTTTAACTCACCCTTAATTTCTATTACATAGGTTGCAGTTTTTGAATCACCTTTTCTGTTTAGGTATCTAGTTGGGATATCTATTTTTCTGGTGATTTTATCATCTCTGTTGTCCTTGGTGACATATTTGTAATACCTATATCTACCATAATTGTAATCATATTGAGAATAATCATAACCGTAATAAGGATTAACTTCTAATGATTCTGTCCAAGTTTTAGTTGGATACCAATTGTATTCATCACCCTTATCTGTAATTAGACTTAAGTCAGAGCGTACTTTGAGCTTACCATTTTCATCTTCTTCATATATATCATATGAATCTGGTAGGTCTCCATCTTCCCATCCATCAATATTTCCACTGCTTGGATGACTACCTGCTCCATTCTTGATATAGGTTTTGACTGATAGATTATCATTTACTAGGATATCTTCATCTGTTGTAAATGATAGGGTTTTGCCTAACATCTCTCTATTCCATGGGTTTAGATATAAAATCGCTGTGAAGGTCTTACCATCTGGGTTTAACCTTAACATGTAGGATGATATATCTGAATCTGGGTTTTGGTAACCATTATATCCAATCTTATCATTTCTTCCTCTGTAGTCTATGGTTATAGAGTCTGAGTAATGATAGTTAGAATAGTTAGGATTTGTTGGATTAGTATTATGTCCTATATCTGCTGTGACTTCTATGTCGTGCTTGTGGTCTACTTTTCTTCTGTTAGGGAAGAGTTGTAGGAACATAGACATGGACTCTGGCTTGTAGTCTTTTACATATTCTGTAAAGGTGTAGGTGATTGACCTTCTGTCATCATTTACCTTGGCCTTGGCAAGAAGTCCTGCAGGTCCTATGATGTTGAAGTATTCGTCACCCTTTTGACCCTTGTCAGTATTATCTTTATTGATACCATCTAGGTCTACATTGTCGGAGAATTTGATTGTGAAGAAATCTCCCGGCTTTATGTCTGCTTTTTCATCAATCTTGAATTTGTATTTGGCAAAGATGCCTTCAGCCTTGTTTGGATATACAACATCTTTTCTCTTTGAGTCTGCTGTTGATACAAGCTCATCTTGTTTGCCATCAAAGGTGATTGATTTTGAAACATCTTCTTTTAGCTCTTCTGGAGCCTTCCATTCTTTATCTCCACCTAGGCTTATTAGTCTCTTCTTGGTGTCTAGGATGAAACCTGCTTTGGTTTTTGTTTCCTTGAGCCAATAGTAGCCATAAGGTAGGCCGGTGAATTTGATTGTACCGTCAGAGCCTGTTTTTTGTTCTCCAACTTTGGTTTCGCCGTCTGTCTTATAGAGAGTGAACTCAACGCCATCTAAGGCTCCACCATTTTCGTCTTCCTTGGTTAGGGTAAATTCACCCTTGCCTGGTTTTTGGTTGATGATATGGGTTACGGTTGCCTCACTTGTACCATCTACTTCTGCTTCTATAGGCTTGTCGGTGCTCTCTTTGCCTTTTTTGTAAATCTTTACCCTACCATCTACTACCTTGAAGGTCTTGATTGGGCCATTGACTTTCATGTACTCTTTGCCATTTTCGTCTTTGGCTGGTTTTGGTTCGATTACTCTATAGTAGCCGTCGGTTAGGTTTGTTATTTTGAATTTACCTTTATCGTCAGACTTGTAGATTCCGACCGGTGGATTTGTTATTTTTTCTGGGTCGTAGTTTTTAACTTTTACTTCTTCTCCAGTTTTCTTACTTATATAATAGTAAGTTGTAGTTCCATCATCGTTTTTCCTTGGTTTTATCATTTCCATATTTGCTGTCAATGGATAATAACCTTGGTTTTCCTTTTGGATATCATCTGGGTCTTGTTTTTCTAGGTAGAACTCAACGTCTTTTAGTGGAGTTTCTTTATCTTTAAGTTTTCCATCCTCTCCTTTGACCTTTTCTTTTCCTACTTTTGTGAAGACTACTTCGGTTTTATTGTTGACAATTCTGAATGAGAAGCCTGAGTTAATGGATTGTCCACCAGCTATTAGCTGATTAGAATCACTTATATTTTTGCCTTCCTTATTTGTAAGTGGAATCCAGTCCTTGCTTCCATCTTCCTTTTTAACTTCTTTTAGAACTGCCTTTAAGGTTGCTACAAATTTTTGGTCGGTTTGTAGGTAACTAAAGCTTAACCTATATCTGTACTTGGTCTTAGCATATCCATCTGGGGATTCTACTTCTTCTAGGATATAGTCTTTACCAAGTTGAATATCATTTGGTAGGTCTATCCTGTAGGAACCTGCATCTGATAGGTCTATCTCTTGTTCGTAGACTTTTGTATCAGTATTTGTTTTATCAGCAGGGTCTTTTGAAATTTTTATTCTTAGTTTTCCCTTGGTGATATCCTTGAACTTACCTTCTTCCATAAAGCCTTTACGTAGGTAGAAGAAATATGGTTTGGACTTATTGATTACGTAGAAGGTGCCATCCTTTTCTACATGAGTTTCTGGATTTTGTGCATTCCTATTTAATAAGTTTTGGAAATCTCCAGCACCTTGTACTAATTCCTTATTTCCCTCTTTGTTAAGTTTTATTTCAAAGTATTCTTTTTGTAAGGCTCCTTTTTCGTCTTCATAGACTTTTATTCCTATTTGCCTATCCATGATTTCGTAGCCATCTGGAGCTTTGGTTTCTTTTAACAAGTAGACACCCTTGGCTAGGTTTTTGATTTCAAAATTACCATCTTCGCTTTCTACTTGGAAAGGTGGGAATTCTGATTGACCTGACTTGGCAGAATCAAGGTCCTTTGGATCGTTTGAAGTTTTTAGTAAGACGAACTTGGTGTCCTTCTTTATTACATTAGATGTATTCCTGCCACCAATCTTCTTCCACTTAAGGTCGGTTGTGGTCTTGGTGTTGGTTATCTCGTAAGGTTTATCCTTTCCATCACCTGTAATATTGGATTCTGTCTTAAAGTTATACTTTGAGTAGAAATTGGTGTAATAGTCATTATCGTACTTCTTAAAGTATTCTTCTTCGACATTAAGTTCTTTACCATCTTTATCTTTGTAGGTTCTCACTATTTGTAGGCCATCATCTGTCTTTTCGACTTTGAATATCCACTTGAATTGCTTGGTGTTAGATTGGTAGCCTTCTGGAATGCCTACTTCTTCTAGCTGGTAGATACCTTCGCCGAGGTTTTGGAAGTCTACCTTACCAGTAGATTGGGAACGACGGAGGGCACTGTACTTACCTGTGGCAGATGAGATTTCGTCTGGTTTGACTTTTTTGTCCTCTTCTGTTGGATTTTGTCCACCTACGCTGATAAGATTTTTTTCTTCATCATACTTATATTCTTTGTTATCGTAAGTGAATTTTTCCACATTACCTTCAGTAGTGTATTCTGTGACCTTCTTGCCGTTGGTGTATTTCTTAAGGGTTGCGTTATTAGCCTCACCATAGTATTCGTAGGCTTTGGCTTTATCATCCATTGAGAATCTTACTTTTGTAAGTCTAAAGTAAGCGTCTTTTAGTGTTTTTTTATTTCCCTTATCATCTAGGTCACTAGAAAATTTCTTGAAGGAGAAGTTGGTCTTGGAGTAGTTTCTGATTTTGATGTCTTGGAGGTTACCATCGTCATCATAATCAGGGTCTCCATTTTGCTTTGTCTTAAAGCCTATAGACTCGTCAAGTTTGCCGTCTGGGTCGCTTTCAAACACCAATTTCAATTTGTGAGTTGTTGAGTCTTGGTCTACATTGAAGAACCATGGGTCTGGTTTTTCAAATTTTGTAATAGCCCTGGTTTCTTGGAGCTTGTAGCGGCCAATAGGAAGGTATCTGAATTCGAAGTTGGAGTTGGAGTATGAGTAGATAGTCTTTTCATAACCACCCTCAATTTTCTTACCATCCTTATCGACTTGGGTTAGCTTAAAGTCGGCAGATTCTACTGGAACTTCTTTTTCAACAATTTTATCGCCCTCTTTTACTTTGGCCTTTTTGCCTTCAATTTTTTGGAATTTGAGGTCGATGTAGGCTTTTTCGTTGTTTACACTTACAAATTCGCCCTTTGTGTTTTTGGAGAAGAACTTGTTTGTATCAGACATCTCTTGGTAAATGCCTTGTTCGTTTTTCTCGTAGCCTTTTACCTCTTGCTTCCATGAACCTTTTTCATCTTCTGTAAAGGTGATAGCAAGGAAGGAGTCGGTTGGCTTGAAGCCATCGGCTGGTTTTATTTCTTCTAGGATGTAGGTGCCTTCACCTATGTTGGTAAATTCTACACCTAGTTGGTCATTTGAAATTGCCTTGGCAAATTTCTCTTTCTCATCATAAGGTTGGACTCTCATTGAGTCTAGCTGTTCTGGTGTAAGGTCTGTTCCATCTGCGCCTTTAGTTGTTTCTTTCTCATAAGCTGGCTTGTTATTTTCAAATACTAGCTTTCCATCTTTATCAAGCTTAGCTTTTCTTAAGGAGAATTCTGCTCCTCCTATATTTTGGTAGGATGCCTTATCCTTTTTGAAGAAGTTTAGCTTTGTTTTGTTTTTGTAGTTGGTAACTCTAGCATCGTGGATCCACTTGTATGAGGCGTCTGGCCTTGCTGGATCGGAACGACCATCATCTTTTACCTCTTCTATATATCTTGCAAAGTCAGGGTCTCCCTTTTTGAAGCCCTTGATAGTTTTGCCTATAAGTTCTTTCTTTTCAGCTTCTGTTATGCCGATGTTGAAATCGTCATTTGCAGAGAAGGTGTGTTCAAAGTCGAAGGTGATATCCATGTAGTTGGCATCTCTTGGTACTTTTTCTTTGTTTATTACTACCTTGAAGTACCACTTCATGTTATTACCATTTTTATCTTTTGGAGGCCTATAGGTGTTATCTGGGGTCTTGATTTCTTCAAGCTCGTAGATACCTGGGGTTAGCTCTCTGAAGTAGTTATCTCCTGGCTTACCAGTAGCCTCTGACACTCCGTCGAATTTCTCATCGTAGTATTTTGGAAAACCTGTTTTGCCTGTATCGACATAAGTACCATCTTCTTTTTTCTCATAGATTGGAACTCTCTCACCATTTACAAGCTTACGAGCCTTAAATTGTGAACCTGTTAGAGCAGCCTTGTTTTCATTGACCTTGGTAATTCTTAGCGGAATTCTAAAACCTGTTTCATCGTGGTTGAAGATTTCAGTTAGGTTACCATTTGAGATATTGACTATTACAGTATTATTCTCTTTAACATCTCTAGAATCAAATCGGTATTCTGATACAGTCTCAGATCCCCAACCACCAGCTATTTCTGTATCTCTAGTATAGACTAGTTTGTAATCAGAATCTAGGTCAAGACCTTTGTATTCTAAGGTGCCCTTATAAGGAGCATCTCTTTTGCTATTTGGAACTTTGACCCAATTGTCTACTAGGCCTTGTCTTTTGTTGACGAAAAGTTCAACTGTACCTGGAGAACCTTTTGGCTCATCCTTACTATTATCTATTCCGTCCTTTTGGTTGGAATAAATGAAGTTTGCCTTTAAGATCATCTCACTTGTTGGGTGTGGGGTATTTTCATCTATGAAGCTTGCTTCTACATTTACATCACGATCTGGCATCTCGAAGGTACAGGTAGATCCATCAACCTCTGCAGGGTCACCGTTAATTAGTAGTTCAGCTAACTTCTTGCCAGGATTTGGTGTGATTGTTATTGTAACTTCTGTACCTGGTTTGACGTTATTTTGTGGGCTTGCACTAATGCTTCCGCCACCTGTACTGCTTGTGTTGACCTTGTGGCCTTCTTGTGTTCCAGGTACTTGTTTAGTACCATTATAGATGATTTCAGGTTTCATATTGGTGATTATTTCTACACCATTGTTACCTTTTTCTGTATCTATTTCTTTTTTACCAGTGTCATTGCCATTTATCTGTTCATATTTATAGTAGGTTCTCTTTTTACCATTATGACCAGGTTCAGTTCTAGTTTCTCCAATTTCTAAGTTTGGGTCATCTCTAGTTTCTGTAGTCATTGGGATTATTTCATCTTCGTAACCTTCTCTATAAGATATAACTGGTTCGCTTGTTTTTACACGAATTCTAGGTGGGTCTATTGTTTGTGTAGTGGTTTTTTTATTAGAGTCGTGCTTATAAGTTATATTTCCTATAATATCATAAACACCTGTTACTAAATCAGACTTAGCTTGAACTTCAAATTTTATACTATAAGTTTGTCCTTTTCTTATAGCAGGTTTACCTGATTCAATTCCAATCTTCTTCGTATCTGGATTATAAGCGGTATGCCATCTTGTTGTTGGTGCATTGCTTATATCTCCATACCAAGATAGGGTTGAATTTGCCTTAAAGTTAAAATTATCATTGAAAGTGAAGTCAAAGTATGGCTTTGTATCAAAGTTTCTCTCACTTTTGTTTTTAAGGTCTATTTTAACTTCAAATACTCCTCCACCTAATTCTTTAACACTTGTTGTTACTTCTGTACCACCATAAAGTTGGGCATTTTTAGTGTTTTCAATAGTGTATTCTACATTTCCAGCTTGTACTGATTTTGGAATGATTTCTTCACCTATCTCCAGTCCACCTGACCTTGGAGCTGCCATTGGTCTATTAAATTGTAGTGGTTCTGAGATATCTAGACCTGCCATCCTGAATCTTATGCTTTGGGCAGCGTAGTCCATTTGTTTTGGATTTCTGGTCTTGCTTGGGTTGTCCCTGTATTTTTTGACTGTTCCATCTCTTTCTACTAGGATGTACCATGGGTTTGGATCTCTTTCGTAGCCTGCAGGTCCCCTAAATTCTTCTAGGACGTAGTGGCCTGGTTTTAGTTGGTCGAAGGTTACTATACCTTGGTTAGGGGCTTCTTCTTCGATTTCTTTTGGGCTCTTTCCAGTTTGGCCGCCTTTGCCATCATCTTTTGTGATTGGTACTCCTGGTGTTACCTTTTGAATGTATTCTTTTGGATACTTTTTGTCCTTATCCTTGTACTCTATCTCGTAATCTTCATTTGCTGTATAGAGCCTGAAGTAGGCACGTCTTAGACCGACTCTTATTGGGTTACCATTTTTATCTGTATATCCTATTGCGTTACCGACTTTCTTGATTGAGAACTTTCCTAGTTTTTCTTTTTCAAGGAAGTCGACTACTCCCTTAAATACTGAGTGGAAGTCGGTTTTGGCGTTGGTGTTAGGGTCTCTTACGATTACCTTCATATGGCCTTCGTTGGCTATGGCCTCTGCCTCTACCTTTAGGAGGATGTCATCAGCCTTGTTGTAGTCTTTTGGTGGGTTTGTTTCTCTTAGGATATAGTAGCCACCAAATTCTAGGCCTCCTAAGTGGAAGAGGCCCTTTTCATCTTGGATGATTGGCTCTTTATTGATTGGTTTAAAGTTTCCTTTTTCATCCTTTTCGCCAATTATTGCCCCGTAGAAGTCTGAATTGTAGAGGTTGAAGCTTACTGGCTTTCCATCTTTGCCAAATAATTTTTCATTGACTTCTGTAGCTTCTACTTCTGTTTTGCCTTCTTTTTCTACGATTTTTCCCTTGTATTTTTTGAAGTCTATATCTATGGTTCTGGCCTTATTGCCTATTTGGTAGGCTTCGACTTTTTCATAACCCTTAATTATATTAGATATCTTAACTTCTGTTAGCTTATTGGAGTTGAAGATTTTATCTTGGTTCTCTCCAGCTTCTGCCTTTGGTACCTCATAAAGCTTGTGGGTGAAGTTGCCATCTTTATCTAAGCTTACTATAAGCTTCCAACCATAGAGGTCGGTTTTTTTGTAGCCTTTTGGTGCTTCTAGCTCTTCTAAGAGGTAGACTCCGACTTTTAGGTCTTTGAAGGTGATATATCCGCCGCCCTCTGCTTGTTGGCCATCGACCTTGGCTCTTGGAGCTTTGGTTTTGGTGGAATTATCTGTGTAGGCTTCTTCTAAGTAGAAGTCACCATCTACCATTTTTAGGGACATGAGTCTAAATTTAGCATCGCCTAAGCCTAGGTGTTCTTTTGCAGTGTCTAGGTTTTCGGTTCTTACTTTTCTAAATTTGATTTCTGTCTTTTTGGCCTTATTCCTAATTATAGGAAGGTCAACGAGTTTTTTATCTCTGGTGGCCTTTTCTGTTTCAAGATTTGCATCTGCTATTTTTGCTTCTTTTTCACCCTTTTCATTTGTAACTTCTTTGTATTCTTGTACAAAGCTTACTTCAACCTTTTTCTTATCATTAGCATCTGTTATTTCTTTAGCTTCGATTAGGTAGAGTGGGGCTTTTTCGTAGCCTTCTGGAACCTTTGTTTCCTCTAATACATAGAAACCAGCTGGGATTTGGTCGAATTTGAATTCACCAATATTTCCCTTTTCGGTCTTATCGTATTTTGTGTCATAAGTAAGTTTAGATGGGTCTTTGAATTTATTTTTAGCATCAGCTAAATCACTTGCTTCTATTTTTCTGAGTCTAAATTCTGCACCGTCTAGTTTGATGAACTTATTTCTTTTTATAAATTCAAGTTTACCGAGGTTATCTTCTATATTTGTGACCTTGACTTTGATTTTGTTGTCTTTGTCAAGAACTACAAGAGGTGTTTTGCCGTCTGTATCTTTTGGAACAGTTTTTTGGTCTATTGATACTTCTGTTTCAAAGCCATCGTTGACGTGGATTCTTGGAAGCTTTTTGGCATCGTATGGGCCATTGTCTGGATGGATTTCTTTTCTTATTACTTCGATATCAAAGTCTTGGATTTTTTCAAAACCTTGTGGGGCTTTGACTTCTTGGACCTTGTACTTACCTGGTCTTAGGTAAAGTTTGTGAGCCTTGTTATCATCTGTTGATGTCCATTCTTTTTTCTCACCTGTATCGATATTGGTAAATCTGAATTTGGCATCTGCGAGCTTTTTGCCGTCTTTCTTATATTTATCAATCTCGATTGGAGCCATGACACGACCTGCGATTAGCTCTTGGTATTTGCCTTCGTCGGTGTGGGAGTAGAATACTAATTTTACAGAATCTGCCTTGTCAGGATTCCAATTATTGCCTTCTCTATAAGAATCAATAACCTTCTTATAAAGCTTTTGGGCCATTTCGTATTGGGTGGATTGGACTGGTGGGTAGTTTCCTATCTGGGTTTCATTATCTTTTAATTTTCTAGGAGCTCCTGGCTCATTATTTATTCTTCTATTAGGGTCCTTTCCTTCAAAAGAGCCGTCCCAACCAGTTTTTGGGTAGGTTTGACGGGTACCTGATAAGGTGTGAGGAACTTTCCACTCATCTACGTTGTAGGATGATGGGGCATCGAAATAATCCTTTTCTAGGGACTTACCATCTGTAAAGTGGTGAATTACCCTTTGGTACATGGATGATTCGATGAGCCTGTGCATCACTTGGTTGTTATTGTCTTTCGAATATTCCTTCTTGACTTCCTCACCATAGAAGTAGATCTTTTTCATCAATTCTTCCATAGCTTGGCCCTGGCTTAAATCACCATTATGGTTTAGAGAAACTCCGTCGTAAGTGTTCCCAGCTAGGTAATTCTTTAAGCTATAGGTGCCAGATTGGTTTCCTATGGATTCATTTAGTCTATTTAGGAGGTAGTCACCTGATACATCCTCATGCTTATCTAAGAAGATCTTGGTGTTGCCTGTGTATACTGGGGCATTGACACGGTCGTTGAAACATGATACCATATCGAAGTTTCTATTGATACGCATGATTGGGTATGGACTTTCTATATAGGCTATGTAGCCTTTGGCTAAGTCTTGGGCAGAGATTTTTTCTGTAAAGAGGTTTACTCGGCCGCCTTCATAATCGTAAGACTCGTCGATGTTAAATTTCTTTTTGTCTTTTAGGTTAGGCCTAAAGTTGTAGGTGTCGTCTCTTTTTCCTGAGTGGTTAGGATATTCATAAGAAACTATGGTTCCTGGGAAATACTGACCATTTTGTAAGACAACATCTCCTGCTTGGGTCGTTCTCCTATAGCCACCGTCTTTGAGTGGTAGGTAGTAGACCTTTTTTGCCCTAATTGTTTTCTTGTCTTTGCCATTATTTCTATCAAAATCAGGATTATCTAAGGCTGGGTCTTGGCTTTCGCCACGTCTGATTAAATCTAGTGCGTACCAATCTACCTTAGTATCTGATTTTCTATTTGCAACTATGGTTCTAGTGTTGTCGTAGTAGAATCTCTCGTTGGTAAACCTATCTGTTAGACCGAGGAAGGTTGCAGGAATATTTGTTTCAACTAGGTTGAATGGTACTTCTGCAAATCTTCTAGCCTCTTTCACTCCCTTTAGCCATTTGAGTGGAGTAGGGATAGAGTTGTATTTATTAAGTATGTCTTGTAACAAACCATCAATATAGTTCTTATCAGGGTTTAGTCTAAAGCCAATTGAGTAGGTTTCGTGAACTTGGTCAGGGTCAATTGTTGCTTTGACCTTGATGTATAACTTATTTCCTTCTGGTTTATTATCAACTAATTTCTGTCCAAGATCAGCTTTACTTATTTGAGAATTTTGGCTTAAAAGCTCTCCAAGGTTTGTTGAAGAAATATAACCATCTGTTGTCTCTAGGTCATCTTTATTTTTAGATGCCTTGTAGTAGATATTGGTAAGGCCTTGGTTAGCTGATCCAAACACTGTTAGGTTTAGATTATTAAAGTCAAGTGGGTTTTTAGGGTCAACAAGCTTATCTGTATCGACTTCTATATCCCATTCTACATAGGCTCCTGTTAGTCTGGACTTATCCAAATCAACTAACTTGTCTATTACCTTTCCCTTATTGTCTTTAAGTTTTTGAGAGGTTGTCCTCCAGTCTAGTTGGTAAGGATAAGTACCTGATTTTGTTTCTCCCTCATCTTTTACAACATATTCGCTAGTGACTGGGCTCGGTGTATCTTTATAGACTGTTATTGGATACAAGTTTTGAACCGGGTTATTTTTTGGAGCTACTTTGATGTTAAGAGTAATTGGGTTTTGGTTACCAATTGCTTTTGCATCAAATTCTAAGTTTTGGTCTATATTTAGGTCTATAGTTTCTGTAACCTTTCTTACGTAGGTGTATCTAATAACATTATTATTACCAATCCTTAACATTTGGGCAGTTGCTACTAGACCAAGTTTAGGATGGTTGAGGTCCTTAAGCTGTTGACCCCAATCTTCTCTTAGGTATGGGCCTAAGTTTACATCAAAGTACCAACTAGATGGGATTGGCCAGGCTTTAGATGCCTTAACTTGCATAGTTGTCTTGAGCTTGAACTTCTTACCCTCAAAAGAGTCTGAATTTCCTTGTGGCAATTGTCTAAGATTGTTAAATCTTGTATTTTCTTCCCTGTCCTTTTCTACAAGAGCATTAATGGCATCATTATTGGCTGTCATTAGCTTTTCTTGGTCTTCTCTTGTAAGCTTGTATTTTTTTTCAAAAGAATCTAGGAGGGCTTGGATTTCTTCGATGCCCTTAGTCTTATCGGCTAGGGCTTCTTTTAATTCCTTGTCGGCCTTTTCGAGATTTGTTGGTTCTTCTGGCTTGTTTTCTTGGTTTTCAGGATTTTCCTTTTCTTGTGGGTAGACAAATTTGATTATTTCATCGATATTTATATTAGCTACCTTGTAGGTTTCCTTCTTTAGACCAGTGATTAAATCTCCTATGATTTCTCTAAGGTCAGCTTCATTGAGCTTGTCTCTTTGGGCTATGGCCTTGGTGTAGTTTAGTAGGTCTTCCCAATAGATTTGGTCCTTGTCGTAGGCATAGAGTCTGGATGTGATTTCATCTACAGTTTTTGCCATGGCCTCTGTGAGTCTAGACTCGTTTTTAAGTCTGGCTTCTAGGCTATCCCTATTTAGGAGGAGGGCTGATAATTTGTCGGCTGGATCTTCCTCTTCCTCGCTAGGGTCTTTTTCATCTTCCTTTTCAGCTTGGCTAGCTGGTTTATCATTTTCTTCTGATGGAGTTTTGTCAGCGGCAGGAGTTTGGTTTTCTATAGGAGCCGGCGCTGGGTCTTCTTCTCCCTCTTTATTTTCTTCTTCGCTTCCTTCTATATATATAGGGTTTTTGATTTCCCTATTATTTAGCTGGTAGGATGCGATATGGGTGTTTTTCTTATCTACCTTTGTACTTAGGCTTAGCTTAGCTAGGTAGGCTTTTGGAATTTCGAAATTTATTTTTTCTGCAAAATCGATTTCTTGGCTAAATTCCTTATTGATTACAAAACCTTCTGGGCTCATCTTGTAGTAGTCTAGTCTGATTTTTGTTTCGTCTGTGATTTGATTTGCATCAGGTTTTAGCACATAGTCTACTGTTCTTACTTCTTCTTTTTCATTGGCTAGGTAGTCTGTCCATTCTATTTGGTCATATTTTACAAATATGCCTCCTAAAATTCCTTCTTCTTTGTATGTAGCTGTGAGATTGTTAGCATCACTTTGTTCTAGCTTGATTGTCTTGATGGTATTTTCACCATCATCTAGGTCTTCTTCTTTGGCTATTAGCTTGTAGGTTAAGACCTCATCATTATCCTCTGCTAGTCCTAGGGCTAGATCGAAGTTTCTGCCATCTTTTGCTTCTCTGATGTCTGCACTTATCTTATAGATTATTTCATCATGGGCCTTATTTTTTAGTATAAGGCTATTAAGTTCATCATCAGATGTTTCTACTGCTAGGTCGTTTTCCTTATTAGCATCTATGGCGCTTGCAGAAACTAACCTTAGGGAGTTGATATTTGGCATGGCTACTAGAGATAGGCTTAAGTCCTTATCTTCTCCTTCTGCAAGAGGATTCTTTCTCTTTAGCCTTATTTCATAGTCAATCTTTGTGAGGGATTCATCGAGTGTAGCCTTCATATCTATAAGGTAGTCTTTGCTTTCTACAAGCTTTGTTGAATCTATTTCTGCTGCTTTGACGTCCTCTGTGGTCTCATTTTGAGCAAGGCCCATTATTGATGTGTCCTCATCATAATTTTGTGGCTCAGGCTCGCTTGCGAATACGTTTGTCGGAATGGACATGGACGTTGCAATAATTAGGGCAAAGACCTTTCTTGTCAATAGGCTTAATCTTGCTTTCATATAGACCTCCTTTCTTCGTCTAAATTTGCTCTCTGTCTTCTGTGGTATTTCTTTTTATGGATAATTATTATCATATCTAGTCCTTTTATTGATAAGTGATTTTTTAGAAATATTTTTATAATTAATTTTGGACGCATTGGCCTAGTTTCTATATATCTATCATATAATACTTTTTGATTTTTGACAACAGATAAAAATGCCATGGTTGACGCTTTTGCATGCTAAGGAAAATTGGTTTTAAATATATTTTTGAGCGAAATATATATAAATTTCTTAAAAATATCAGAATAATTTTATATATATTGGGATTTTCTTGGGAAAATTTTAAATTAATTATTAGTTTATTTAATTTTATTTTTTGGAATGTTAATATGTATAAAATTTCTATAGATTTCTAAAAATGTAAGATATTGTGATATTTTAAATTATGGATTGTGAGAGAAGATTTAGAAATATTTTAAGGCTGGGAGAAGAATTTTTCGCCCAGCCTTGGTGATTTTTGTATTAAATATGAATAAGTTTTTAAAGATTTTAATAATTTTCTAATTTGATGAATGCTTGTGGACCATAGATTGACCATTTGGTCTGTCTTAAGAGGTCTGCTCCAAAGACTACTTGGATGTCTTTGTCATTTAGGCTCTCATCTATGGCAACTGATCTAATCCTTACTTCTTTATTGTCTAATTTGAAGGTGAACCTATTGAGGAATTTTACATCTTCTATGGCATCTCCCATAAGCTTCATCGTTTGGGAAAGATCTGCATCTGCATCTATTATATCAGCTCCTATTGGCTTTGAGACAATGGTTAGAGGTCTAGATGTATCTATGGCTGCCTTTATAATCTTGTCATTTAGGCTTATATTTAGGATTGGTTGGTTTGTTTTTATAGCGTTTGGCTCTAAAAAGTCTGATGTTTGTACTTCAAATTTGCCCTCGGCAAGATTTCCTCTCCAGGCAAATTGGCTTATGACATTCCAACCTATGACCATGTCGCAGTCATTGGTATTGCCCAATTGATCTCTTCCAAGGTCAAAGACTTCATCCTTTGCTACAAGGACTGGTACCCTATTTAGCTTAAGCCCTCCGATGAGTAGCTCGCTCAAAAATCCCCTTTTGTAGGTCTTTTTCTCGTCTATATAGTCACTATCAATCAATTCTATTTCTAGGGATTTGGCCACTGATTCCTTTATCATGGTATTGCCTCTGGTGTTAAATAAGGCGATAAGTCCCTTGCCATTTGAACCTAGGCCTAGGTAGATGAAGTTTAAAAATTTGGTATCTGCTATTGGAACTAATGAAAAATTCATGTTCTC
Source organism: Anaerococcus sp. NML200537 (assembly GCF_026131715.1). NCBI lineage: Bacteria > Bacillati > Bacillota > Tissierellia > Tissierellales > Peptoniphilaceae > Anaerococcus > Anaerococcus sp. NML200537. The sequence goes on from NZ_JAMXSL010000005.1 coordinate 49,097, forward strand.
TCCTTTGTATGTATTTTTATTATATTATACCTTAAAGATTGGCAAAGTATAAAGATGAATTATCCTTGCGAATGTCCATTGTATTTATCTAACTTTTATTGTACAATTATAGTACACTCATTGTCTAGTGTTTGAAAGGAGGTTTCATGAACGAACTAATAATTGCCATCCTTCCAGAATATGTGAAGGGCAAGGGGATTTATTCTAGAATCTATTGTGAAGACGGTGCCTATCTTGACCAAAGGGGCCCTGCCCTATTTCTTAAAAATCTCTACTACAATCATGGCAAGGATAAGCAAAGAATTGACAAGCATATAAAGGCAAACTACCAAATCCACCGCAACCTGCCTTATGTAATCGACTCAAATGGTGTATTTTTCCCTTTCAAATACAGAAAAAGCGATTACGACAAGGAAACAAGAGCCTTTGTAAATGTGAAATATGTCGAAAGAATAGAAAATAGCGAAATAGTCCTAATAACAGGAGAGAAAATCTCAACACTCGCCAGCGAAAAGGCCCTAATATCCAGCAAAAATCTAGCCCAATCATTGATGTTTGAAGAGATGGTGAGAATCTTGAGAGAGCAAAATTCTTCTATAAGGTTTTTGACAGCCACAATAAAAAATACCATTTAAGCTTGCAAAAAATAATCTTCTTAGTATATTACTATTATGAGTTAGCAGTCGAAGTTAATGAGTGCTAACACCTATCATTTATCATTAATCATTTGCGATAAGCAAAAGAAAGGATCAGACATGAACTTAAAACCAATCGGAGATAGAATTGTTATTAAAAAAGCTGAAGCTGAAAAAACTACAGCTAGTGGAATCGTGCTTCCAGAAAGTGCTCAAGAAAAACCACAATATGCTGAAGTAGTAGCTATAAGCGCAGATATAGAAAACGACGAGAAGAAAAAAGATTCCCTAAAGGTAGGGGATAAGGTTATTTATTCTCAATACGCAGGAACAGATGTAAAGCTAGAAGATAGCGAATATATAGTTGTCAAATATAACGACATTTTAGCAGTAGTAGAAGCTTAAGAAGGAGAGATATAGATGGCAAAAGATATTAAATTTGGAAAAGACGCAAGAGATGGTCTTGAAAGAGGAATCGATAAACTTGCAAATGCAGTAAGAGTAACTCTTGGACCAAAGGGCAGAAACGTAGTATTAGACAAGGCTTATGGTGCACCAACAATCACAAATGATGGTGTGACAATAGCAAATGATATAGAATTAGAAGATAGATTTGAAAACATGGGAGCTCAACTTGTAAAAGAAGTAGCAACCAAGACAAACGATGTAGCAGGTGATGGTACAACAACAGCCACAGTCCTAGCCCACGCAATCATCAAAGAAGGCCTTAAAAACCTAGCAGCAGGAGCAAATCCAGTAGTTTTAAATAAAGGTCTTAAAAAAGCAACCGACATAGTAGTAGACTATATCAAAGAAAACTCTAAAGAAGTAGAAGACAAACAAGCTATAGAAAATGTCGGCACAATCTCATCACAAGATGAAAACATCGGCAAGCTAATAGCAGATGCCATGGAAAAAGTAGGCAACGATGGAGTAATCACAGTAGAAGAATCAAAAACAACAGACACCTACCTAGATGTAGTAGAAGGAATGCAATTTGACAAGGGCTACCTATCACCATACATGGCCACAGACAACGAAAAAATGATAGCAGAGCTAGATGACCCATACATCCTTCTAACAGATAAGAAAATCTCAAACATCCAAGAAGTCCTACCACTCCTTGAACAAATCGTCCAAGAATCAAGACCACTACTAATCATCGCAGATGATGTAGACGGAGAAGCCCTCACAACATTAATCCTAAACAAACTAAGAGGAACATTCAACGTAGTAGCAGTCAAAGCTCCAGGCTATGGTGACAGAAGAAAAGCCATGCTAGAAGATCTAGCAATCCTAACAGGCTCAACAGTAATCAGCGAAGAGCTAGGCATGGACCTAAAAGAAGCAACAATCGACATGCTAGGTTCAGCAAAGAAAGTAAAAGTAGACAAAGATAACACAACCATAGTAGAAGGCAAGGGCGATAAAGAAAAATTAGCTGAAAGAGTAGAAGTAATCAAAACTCAACAAGCAAGCGAAGAAAGCCAATACGAAAAAGAAAAACTAGCCGAAAGACTAGCCAAACTTGCAGGCGGAGTAGCAGTAATCAATGTCGGAGCAGCTACAGAAACAGAAATGCAAGAAAAGAAATACAGAATCGAAGATGCCCTATCAGCAACAAGAGCAGCAGTAGAAGAAGGAATCGTAGCAGGCGGTGGAGTAGTCCTAGTAGGAGCAATCGATAAGGTAGAAGCCCTAAGAGAAAGCCTAATAGGCGATGAAAAAACAGGAGCCCTAATCATAGAAAGAGCCCTAGAAGCCCCACTAAGACAAATAGTAGCAAACGCAGGCCTAGACGGATCAGTAATAGTAGAAAAAGTTAAAAATAGCGGCAAAGAAGAAGGCTACGACGCCTACAACAACGAATTCGTAAACATGTTTGAAGCAGGAATAGTAGAGCCAACAAAAGTAACCAGATCAGCCCTACAAAACGCAGTAAGCGTAGCAGGAATGATACTCACAACAGAAGCCGCAGTAGCAGACATACCAAAAGAAGAACCTGCTATGCCAGCTGGCCCACAAATGCCAATGTATTAAAATCCAAAATAAAAAGCACTCCCTGTGGGTGCTTTTTATTTTGGATTTTATAAGAAATATGCTATATATTTTAAAAGAGTGTGGAAATATTAAGTAGGCCCGTGCAGAGGACCTCGCAGCGAAGCGAAAAGCAAGATTAATATTGAAATTATATTTAACCTTGGTATAATAACATTGAATAAGAAAGATATTATTATGTGTCCATGCTGACACAAAAAAACCAGGAGTTGCAGCTCCTGGTTTTTTATTTAGGCTAGTTATCACGTTTACTTTATCAAGCTTCGCTTGACCACTCCGTGGAGGGTCTCCCAGAGCCGACGGGCTAGTTTCTAGCCATTTGCAGATTAGGTGACTAACCACGTCTGCCATGACAGAGATTAAGAAGGATAAAATAATCTTCATGTGAACACCTCCCTTCTGTTATCAGAATGGATGTGATAACAATTATATTATATCATAATTTTATCAAACCATAAAAATAAGCCCGTCCGAAAATAGCTTCTACGAAGATCTCCGTGCTACCGCACTATTATTCGGCATAAACAAATTGCCCAAGCGGCCGAGAGCATGCCGTAGCTGAGGAGCCGTGCAGTCCACCTCGCAGCGAAGCGAGAAGCAAGATTAATATTGAAATTATTTTTAACCTTGGTACAATAGTACTGAAGAAGAAATGTTAATATATGTCCATGTGGACACAGAAAAACCAGGAGCGGCTACTCCTGGTTTTTAATTTAGGCTAGTTATCGCCTTTACGTCCGTCCAGCCATTTGCAGATTAGGTGGCTAACCACTTCTGCCATGACGGATAAGAGAAATGTTAATATAATTTCCATATGAACACCTCCCTTCTGCTATCAGAATGGGTGCGATAACATTTTAATTATATCATAATTCAATCAAACTATAAAAATAAGCCCGTCCTGCTCGTGTCTATACTTATCCCAAATTACGAAGTGATTTGATGGTAAGCTAAAATTGCCCAAGCGGCCGAGAGCGTGCAGTAGCTGAGGGCCCGTGCAGACCACCTCGCAGCGAAGAGAGAAAGACCAGCATTACGCTGGTCTTGTGTCTATTCATACTTTGCCCTATTTGCCTTTAGGACTTCTTCAGAGTGTTTTATTCTTTTTATTTCTTCATCATTTAATTCTACCTCGAGGACTTTTTCAACTCCCTTTCTTCCTATAACACATGGAGTAGATAGGTAGATATCATCTATACCATATTGGCCTTCTAGGAGGCTTGCTACTAGGATTGTGGACTTTTTGTCATTGACTATGGCATCTATTATCGAGCAAACTGTAGAGCCTATGCCGCATTGGGTGTGGCCCTTGCCGTCTATTACCCTCCAGGCCCTCTCACGGACTAGGTTTTCGACCTCATCTCTTGAAAATTCGCAAGGATTTGCTTTGAGATACTCATCAAGACTCATATTGCCTATAGCTACCCTGGACCAAGCCACAAACTGGCTTTCGCCATGCTCGCCAAGAGTTACACCCCTCACATCTTTTGGATCAATATCTAAAAGCTTGGCAAGGGTTGTGTTAAGTCTTGTTGTATCAAGGGCTGTGCCAGAACCGATTACTCTTTCCTTCTCAAAGCCGCTTACCCTATAAACTAGATCTGCCATCAAATCGCATGGGTTGGATACGACTATAAATATCCCATCAAATCCCGCATCGACTACTTCCTTGACATAGGATTCGACTTGGTCTTTATACATTACATATTCTTCAAGCCTATCTTTGATTCCATCAAGGGTCCCTGTAGCAAGAACGATTATATCCCTGTCGGCCATATCCCTGTAGGAACCTGAGCTCATCTTTACATAATGAGGATAAAAGCTTGAAGCATCCTCTATATCCATCGCTTGGGCCTTGGCTAGGCCTTCTTTCTTGTCATTAAATTTAATATCAGATACTAGTCCCAGCCTTGCAGCAGTGTAGCCAACTGCAAAACCTACAGCACCTGATCCAATTATTCCTAATTTCATTTCTTTTCACCTCGCAAATTATTATACCAAAATATTCACATAATCCTACTCAAATATACAATTTGATATAAATTTATTAAAATACTTCACATCTGCCTAACTTGTGTTATAATCTAAGTAAGAATATATTGTTTTATCATTCTAAGAAAGGAAATAATATGGACGTATACGAAAAAGCATTAGAAAAACACAAGGCTTGGCAGGGAAAAGCCGCCACAGAAGTAAAGGCAAGGGTAGAAAATGCCGAAGATTTAACCTATGCCTACACACCAGGTGTAGCAGCACCATGCAGAAAGATTGCTGAAAATCCTGACGATGCCTATATCTATACATCAAAGGCCAATACCATAGCGGTAGTATCAGACGGGTCAGCAGTCCTAGGTCTGGGCAATATCGGCCCAAAGGCAGCCCTACCAGTCATGGAAGGTAAAGCAGTCCTTTTTAAGGAATTTGGAGATGTAAATGCAGTTCCAATTGTCTTAGATAGCCAAGACCCTGATGAGATTATAGAAACAGTCAAAAACATTGCCCCAGGCTTTGGTGGTATCAACCTTGAAGACATTTCATCACCTAGATGTGTCTACATAGAAAATAAACTAAAGGAAATTCTTGATATACCAGTCTTTCACGATGACCAACACGGCACAGCCATAGTCACAGCAGCAGCTCTAATCAATGCCCTAAAACTAGTAAATAAAAAGATCGATGAAATAAGAGTCCTAGTCTCAGGAGCAGGTGCAGCAGGCTACTCAATTACCAAGCTCCTCATAGATTTGGGAGTAAAGCACATAGTGGTGTGTGATTCAAAAGGCACCATCAACAAAGACCACCTAGAAAGCGAAAATCCAGTCAAAAAGCAAATAGCAGAAATAACCAATGAAGACAACTTCAAAGCAAGCCTTAAGGCAGCCATCAAGGGAAAAGACGTCTTCATAGGTGTATCAGCAGCAAATCTCTTAGATGCCAAGGACATAGAAAATATGAGCGATGACCCAATAGTTTTCGCTATGGCAAATCCTGTCCCAGAAATAGACTACGACCTAGCAAAATCTGCAGGAGCCAGGGTAGTAGCCACAGGAAGGTCTGATTATCCAAATCAAATCAACAATGTCCTAGCCTTCCCAGGCATTTTTAGGGGTGCCCTAGATGCCAGAGCTAGCCAAATCACAGATTCTATGAAGCTTGCCGCAGCCAAGGCCCTAGCCTCTATGGTAAGCGAAGAAGATTTAAACGAAGATCACATAATCCCAGGAGCCTTCGAAGAAGGCGTGGCAGCCCACATAGCAGATGCCGTAAAAAGTGAAGTAAAAGCCTAAGCATAAATAAGAAAATCCATCCATAAATCAAGCCCCTAGCATGGGGCTTTTCTTATTGAATAAGAGCCTTTAAACTAGTAAAATAATAAGGATTTGAAAAGTGTTTTAGATTTAGTAAAGAGGTAAAAATTGAAAAAAGATATAAAGCTAATAGCTTTTGATATAGATGGCACAATTATAAATAGCAAGGGCGAAGTTCTAAAGGAAAATAAGACCCTTATAAAAAAATTAAAAGACAAAGACATCAAAATCATCCTTTGCACAGGCAGGACCTTCAATGGCCACTGGTGGATAAGGGAAGAGCTTGATTTGATGGCCTATGACGACCTTTCTATCACATCCACAGGCGCCTACATCAGGAAAAACTCCACAGGCAAGGCCCTAATTGACAAGAGCCTGACCAAGGCGGATGTAAGATATATCTTCGACCAAATCGATGACCCTAGGCTTCAGATGTCAATTCATACAAGGGATGTCATTTTTATTAATGAAGATAAGCCAAACGAGGCCTTCCTCAAGGACAAGGGCCTAGTAAGGATGCCAAGGCTAGCCTATGATAGCTTGGATGATATTCCTGATGAGATTGCCAGAGTTTGCCTATCAGCAAGCCCTCAAATCTTAAAAGACTTTGAGGATAAGCACAGACAGGCAATCGAGACGAGATTTAAATACATGAGAAATGCACCCTTCATCAGCGAAATCCTAAATCCTCTGGCTGGCAAATCTGAGGCCCTAAGAGACTTGTCAGAGCTTACAGGCATTAATCTTGATAATATGATGTATTTTGGCGATGGCCTCAATGACCTAAAATCAGTCGAGCTTGTGGGAGTGGGAGTAGCCATGGGAAATGGAGCAGAGCCTACTAAAAAGGCCGCAGACTATGTCATTGGCACAAACGACGAGCCTGCCATAGCAGATTTCATAAGAAAGTATCTGGATATAGATGAATAGATTTGTAGTCCTATCTTCAGGTTCATCTGGCAATACTAGCTTTTTATCCTATGAAGGCACCAAAATCCTAATCGATGCAGGCTTTTCTGGCAGGAAAATTGAAAATCTTTTGGCAGAAATTGGTGAACACCCATCAGACCTTGACGGGATTTTCCTAACCCACGAGCATACAGACCACAGCCAGGGGGCTGCAGTCCTTGCCAAGAGGTTTAAGCTACCAATCTATGCCAACGAAGGCACTTGGAAGGCCTTTTTGCCAAAGACCAAAAATCTCAAGGACGAGTCGATTAAGATTTTTAAGTCCAATGAATTTTTAAACTTCAAAGCCATGGATATTTATCCAATTTCAACCTACCACGATGCCTATGAGCCGGTAGGTTTTGTAATTTACCTGGCCAATAAAAAGATAAGCCTAATCACAGACACAGGAGTAATTGACGAAAAGATCGCCTACCAAATAAAGGGATCTGATGTCTATTACATGGAGGCAAACCACGACCTGGAGGCCCTAAAGATTGGCCCATATCCCTATAAGCTCAAGCTTAGGGTCATGGGCAAGATGGGCCACTTGTCAAATGACCAAGCAGCAGAGGCCCTAGGCGATGCCCTTGAGGGCAAAAATGAAGCAGTCTTCCTTTCCCACTTGTCAGAGACTAATAATACCGAAGCACTTTCAAAAATCACAGTCGAATCCTATCTTAAGGGCCTAGGCCTAGACACAGACAAGGATATAGACCTAGAAGTAGCAAAAAGATACCAACCATCGAAAGAAATAATATTATGACAGATATAAAAGAAATAGAAAAATCACTTATAAAAAAATATAGAAAAGAAATATGGTCGCCCTTTATCAAGGCCATCAAGGAATTTGAACTCATAAGCGAGGGAGATGTGGTCGGAGTAGCAATCTCAGGCGGCAAGGATTCCCTAATCCTAGCCAAACTTATAGAAGAGCTCCACAAGCATGGCCCGGTAGGCTTTGATGTCAAATACATCTGCATGGACCCAGGCTATGATAAGGAAAATCTTGACCTTCTTAAGCACAACCTAGAATATTTACAAATCCCAGCAGGAATCTACGATTCCAAGGTTTTTGACATATCAGAGACCCTAGCAGATGGAGGCAATCCTTGCTATCTCTGTGCCAGGATGAGAAGGGGCTTTCTCTACGCCAAGGCTAAAGAACTTGGATGTAACAAGCTAGCCCTAGGCCACCATATGAACGATGTCATCGAGACAATCATGATGAATGTCCTCTATGCAGGAAATTTCAAAACCATGAAACCAAGGCTAGCCGCCCAAAACTTCGAAGACATGGACCTCATAAGGCCTTTATATTATCTTAAAGAAGAAGACATCATCAGGTGGAGGGACTTTGCAGGCCTTTCTGCCCTAGATTGTGCCTGCACAGTCACCAAATCTAGCTCATCCCACACCAGGGCTGAGATCAAAAAGCTAATAGCAGAAATTAAAAAAGATAACCCAGAAGTAGAAAAATCAATCCTAAGATCGGCTGAAAATGTCAACTGCGACATGGTCTTAGCCTACCAAATAAATGGAGAAAAACACTCATTCATGGAGGAATTTAAATGATAATTGACCTAATCAAAGTCCTAATCCTATCTATAGTAGAAGGGGTTACAGAATTTTTGCCAGTATCATCCACTGGCCACCTAATCCTAGTCAACCAATTTGTAAAATTAACGCCAGAAGGCTTCTCAAATGCCTTCAACGTCATAATCCAGCTAGGAGCTATCCTATCAGTAGTTGTGATTTATTTTCACAAGCTCAATCCTTGGTCAAAGGAGAAAATTTCCTTGCCAAAAAAATATGACAAGCTAAATGGCCAGTCCAAGGCCTACTTTATTTTGACCCACCCAGATGGCCAAACCATCAAATTATGGACAAAGGTAATAGTCGGAGTCCTACCAGCCATGGTCCTAGGCCTACTCTTTGATGATCTAATCGACAAATACCTTTTTAATCCAATCACAGTAGCAGCCATGCTTGTAATCTGGGGAATAATTATAATTTTAATTGAAAGAAAAAATAGGGGCAAGGAAGCCTTCGCCTACGAAAGCCTAGAAGATGTCCCATACAAAATAGTCCTAGCCATTGGATTTTTCCAATGCCTAGCCATGATTCCAGGCACATCCAGGTCAGCTTCCACAATCATAGGAGCCCTCCTCCTAGGCCTAAGCCGTCCAGCTGCAGCAGAATTCTCCTTCTTCCTAGCCATCCCAACTATGCTAGGAGCCACAGCCCTAAAACTATTCAAAAACCTAGCGGGTTTTTCAGGTTATGAGTGGTTTTTAATCGCCCTAGGTATGGTCTTATCATTTATAGTGGCCTACGCAGTAATCAAGAAATTCCTAGCTTATGTTAAAAACAACGACTTCATACCTTTTGGAATTTATAGGATAATATTAGGAGTTCTTGTATTGGGATATTTTTTGGTGGTTTCTTATCCAAGATAAGATTATTTTAAGGGGGTCCCCTAAGACCCCTTCTTTTTTTATCCAAGATAAAATTATTTTTTTAATGAATTTTTATTATTTAGTGTTTTTCTTCGTAACTTCATCACTTAATTTTATTTTATAAGTTACTATTGAATCTTCGTACCTAGGGGGAACCCAAGGGGGCGCAGATGCCCCCTACTGGTTCCCCCTAAGACCCCCTTACGCTACACCCCCGTCTGCTCCTAAAGCGGAGTGCGGAAAGTGAAGATTGCCTAACGGCAATCCACTATTTGTCGACAGAACCCCTTGTTTTAGCTATCTTTATTCGTACTGATTTTGACATTCCGAAGCCTAAAAATCTCAATCTAGCCCAAATATTTCTCTTATATTTATTTTACATCTCAGTAGTTACGGAAATTTCATATTCACTCGTGCGTCAGGAGATTTTCTTAACGGCATCTCCATTTACAAAATCTCCCGACCTTGGGAGTGTTATTCTGTGTTCTGAGAAAATGATAACTTCTGAGTGCTTTTAAGGCTCGTTTGCTTTCGCAAACATTGCGATTAGAGAGTCTAATAAACTTATTTATTGGGAGATTTAAAATAAAAAGTCACCGTCAAGAGTTTGCCCTAGCGGCCGAGAGCGAGGCCGCCCCCTTCGCCCCTCCTTTAGGCGAAGTCATCAGCTTGATGACAATAATTTATTATGAGATAAAATAACGAAGAAAAACACCAAATATAAATATAATACTAATAATTAAGTAATAAAAAAAGGGGATAATTAGGGGGAAGCCCCCTAATTCCCTTTTTATTATTGCAAGAAGAACTCATCTAAGGATCTCTTGCTGGCAAATGGCGAAAGTCTCACAGCTATTTCTGTACCTGCTTCTTTTAATTTCTTAAATATCCTCAAATCATTATCATCTACTGCTACTTCTTCTGTTAGGCTTTTTTTGCCCTCTTGCATGTGGATTATGCCTATGTTTAGTTTTTCGATTTTTATGCCGGAGTCTGCGATTTTTTCGGCATCTTCTGGACTTTCTACTATGGCGAAGTAGTCGCCTGGGTGTTTTTCTAGAAAATCTTTCACTTCTGCTACTTTTAAGTAGGTTGCCTCTATATTTTCTGGGATAGTTAGGTTCATTACTTCTTGTCTAAAGTCATCTGTGGCTACCCTATCATTTGCTATTATTACCTTGTCTATCCCGTATTTTGCACACCATATCTCTACGACCTTGCCGTGGGATAGGCGGGAGTCGATTCTTACTAGTGCTAGTTTCATTTAGGCCCTCCTTATATACATTTCTTTTGGATTATCTATGATTAAATCAGGGTTTCCTTCTTCTAGGATTTTCCTATCCCTAAAGCCCCAAGAGCAGGCTACTGTGTAGATACTTGCGTTTTTGCCACATTTTATGTCTACTTCGCTATCTCCAAAATAGATTATATCTGAATTATTTACCCCAAATCTCTCCTTTAAGATCATGATGCCTTCTGGGGATGGCTTACGCTTATAATCCTCTCTATAGCCTAGGATATAGTCAAAATAGCCTTCTCCAAAGACTGCTGGTATTACCTTATTACAGGTTTCATCTGGTTTATTAGAAAAACATACTAAGGGCTTGCCGGTTTTTTTAAGCTTATCTAATACTTCTTTTATCCCATCATAAGGTCTGGTAAGGTGGGATGGGTTGTCATCATAGGCCTTGTTGTAGGTATCTAGGAAATCTTTCCTGTAGGAAGCATCCCTTTCTGCCCCTACATAATCTAGGACTTTTTCGCAAAGGACTACTGGCCCATTGCCGACAAATTTTTCGACCATGACTTTTGGGCACTCCCCTAGGCCAAAAGCTTTTAAGGTTTGGTTTATAAAGTAAGTTATGGTATCTATTGTGTATAGCAAGGTACCATCTATATCAAATATATACATAAGTCTCTCCTCATTTCTTATGATTAATATACTTGTTTTAGCCCCTTATGGGTAATTTTTTGTAAATTTAGGAGCAAATTTCTAATTTTTGGGTATAAAGATAAGTAAAGTATAGAAAAGAGGAGCTTATGAGCGAGATTAGAAATTTATCCATGCTTAGTGACTTTTATGAGTTTACAATGGCGGCTGGATATTTTGAAAATGGCATGAAGGATCAAGTAGCAGTCTTTGATGCCTTTTATAGGAAAAACCCCGACGGCGGTGGTTATGCTATTTTTGCAGGTCTTAACGATGTAATCGACTTTATCAAGAACCTACATTTTACAGAAGATGACATAGAATATTTTAGACAGACTGAAAATTTCTCTGAAGAATTTTTAGAATATCTTTCTAATTTTAAGTTTACAGGCGATGTGTGGGCCTTTCCTGAAGGGTCTGTCATGTTTCCTGGCGAGCCAATTATTACTGTCAAGGCCCCTATCATTGAGTGTTCAATTATAGAAACTTACTTACTCTTGTCAATGAATTTTAATTCACTTATAGCAACTAAGACTAACAGGATTGTCTCATCTGCTAGGGGCAGGCTGGTTATGGAATTTGGGGCTAGACGTGCCCAGGGAGCTGATGCTTCAATTACAGGAGCTAGGGCTGCCTTTATTTCCGGTGCCCCACTTACTTCCAACACTTATTCATCACAAAAATACGGTTTTAAGGCAGCAGGAACCATGGCCCACTCTTGGATTCAAGCCTTTGACTCAGAATATGAGGCCTTTAAAACCTACGCCAAGATGTATCCAGATAATTGCATACTTTTGATAGATACCTACGATACCCTAGAATCAGGCCTTGTAAATGCCATGAAGGTCTTTAAGGAAGAGCTTGTACCAAAGGGACTTAAAGGCGGGGTTAGGATTGATTCGGGAGATTTAGCTTATCTTTCTAAGGAAGTTAGGAAAAGACTTGATGAAAATGGCCTAGAAGACTTTACTATTGTCGCTTCCAATTCCCTTGATGAATTTAAAATCGAGTCCCTCCTTGCCCAGGGAGCACAAATTGACTCCTTTGGTATTGGCGAAAGGCTAATTACTGCCAAGTCTGACCCAGTTTTTGGTGGAGTTTATAAGCTTGTTGCTATGGAAAAAGATGGGGATATGAAGGCTAAGATTAAGGTATCTGAAAATGTAGAAAAGATTACGACACCTGGCTTTAAGAAGGTCTATAGGCTTTATGACAAGAAAACTGGCAAGGCCGAGGCTGATTATATAGCCCTTGCCGAGGAGAAGGTGGATGATTCTAAGCCTATGGTAATCTTTGACCCACTCTTTACCTGGAAGATGAAAAAGATGAAGGACTTTAGGGCTAGAGAAATGCAGGTTCAAATCTTTGATAAGGGAGAGATTGTCTACGAACAGCCTTGCCTTGATGAAATCGCAGAATACAGAAAAGAAGAAGTGGCTAGTCTTTGGGATGAAGTGAAAAGATATGATAGCCCACACAATTATTATGTGGACCTTTCCCAAGACTTGTGGAATTTAAAGCAAAAACTAATTTTAGAAGCAAAATCTAAATAAAAATCAAGCTCTAAGCTAGCTAAATGCTGGCCTAGAGCTTTTTTCTTTTATTCATCTTTTAGGGCATCCTTGGCTAGGACATAGCCTCCTATAAGGCCTGCTTCATTGCCTAGTTCTGGGAAAACTATATACTCATCTGGATTTGGAATATTTATATAGTGGTTGTCAAGTTTCGCAAATTCTCTTCTGATTTTTTCAATCATACCTTCCTTATTTACTACACCACCGCCTATTATTATGATGTGTGGTCTTAGGATCATGGTGTAGGTCATAAGGCCCTTGGCTATATATCTGGCGAGTATATCAAAGGCTGGGTCATCCTTGTCGAGATTTTCTCCCCTGACCCCTGTCCTAAGCTCTAGGGCAGGTCCAGCGCAAAGGCCCTCAAAGCAAGAATCGTGGAAGTCGCACTTGGCCTTTACATCATCGCCTTCTTCTCTGGCAAGCTCTATGTGGCCCATTTCTGGGTGAGAGAAACCTTCAAGTAGGACTCCATCTTGGATATAAGAACCACCAACCCCTGTACCTATGGTTAAGTAAAGAGAGGAGCGTTTGTCCTTGGCTGCTCCGTACTTATATTCACCAATTCCGCTTGCCCCAACATCTGTGGTAAAGCCTATTGGTAGGTCTAATTCTTTCTTGATTGAACCTAAAAGGTTAAAATTTCTCCAAAGTTTTTTTGGAGTTTCTAGGACAAAGCCGTAGGTTTTTGACTCCTTGTCCACATCAATTGGTCCAAAGGCTCCAATTCCAATGCTTTCTACAGGATTTGCCTTTAAAAAATCTACCACATCCTTCATATTTTCCTTAGGATCAGATGTTTCTATTCTTATTTCCTTAATAATATTACCTAATTCATCTAAAACTGCACACCTAATCTTTGTGCCGCCTAATTCAATTGACCCGTACATAATTACTCCTTTTTGATTTCTTACTTATATTATAAGCTATTTTAGGAAAAATTGGAAATCGCTTGTATAAATTTACCTTATTAAAAACCCTTGTTTTCACTTAGTTTCTTAAACCATTCCCCAGACTTTTTGATAATCCTCTCGCCGGTGTCAAGCTTATATTCTACAAGGCCATATCTATTTTTATAAGCATTTAGCCAGGACCAGCAATCTATGAAGGTCCATAGATGGTAACCCTTGCAATTTGCCCCTTCATCCATGGCTTTTTTGAGGTAGGTCAAATGCTCTTTGATAAAGTCAATCCTATAATCATCCTCTATCCTGCCATCTTTTCTAAACCTTTCCTCATCTTCGACTCCCATGCCATTTTCTGAGACAAACCAATCTATATTATTGTAATTGTCCCTAATATTGATGGCTATGTCATAGATGGCTTGAGGGTAGATTTCCCAACCCCTGTAAGGGTTCATGCGCTTACCTGGCATATCGTATGGCAGATAGTACTTAGTAGGCATAAATATGGCATCATCCTTGTAGGTGTAAGGATTTTCCATGACTCTAAGTGGCTGATAATAATTTACCCCAAGGAGGTCTACAGTATTGTTTTTGATTATTTCTAGCTCATCTGCAGTGAAATCTGGCATGAGGTCTTCTTTTTTGATTATATCGACAAGCTCTTTTGGATAAGTCCCGAGGACTGATGGGTCTAGGAAGGACTTTTGGGCAAAGAGGTCTGCAATCCTTGCAGCTTCTAGGTCGTTTTTGTGATTGCTTCTCGGATAGGCTGGAGTTAGGTTTAGGATTATGCCGATTTTTTTATTTGGGTCTAGCTCTCTTAGGGCCTTTATGGCCTTGGCTGATGCCAGCTGTGTGTTATAGGCTACTTGGACTGCCTTTTTAGGATCTACCTCGCATGGGTAATGATATTGATAAAGGTAGCCACATTCGACATGGACGATTGGCTCGTTGAAGGTAAAAAAGCAATCCACATATTCTCCAAAGAGCTTAAAGCAAGTCTTTGCGTAGTCTACATACTTTTCTACGACCTCTTTATTGGCCCAACCCCCAATTTCCTGGAGATACATGGGCATATCAAAGTGGAAAAGATTTATAAAAAGTTTAATATTTTTATCCTTGATAGCCTTAAAGTATGATTTGTAAAAGTCGACTGCCTTTGGATTTACCTTCCCATCCATGGCTGGAATAAGCCTAGACCAGGAGATGGATGTCCTAAAGGAATTGTGGCCAGTTTTGGCCAAAAGTTCGACATTTTCCTTATAATCGCAGTAGAAATTGGAAGTATTTTCCGGGCCTATCAAGTCATGAAACTTGTAAGGCTCCTGTCTATACCAATAATCCCAGATATTATCAGTCTTGCCATCAGTATTTCCCCCTTCTGTTTGGGTAGCTGAGGTTGCAGATCCGAATAGAAAGTCTTCAGGAAATTTTATCATAGCTTCTCCCTTTCTTCTCTTAGTTTGATGTTGGCATAAGCCCCGTAGAGGTTGTTGTCATTGAAAAATGATACCGGCCTTATTTCTATGCTTACTCCAGCAAATATCTCTTCTTTTAGCTTGTCTTTTAGGGCAGTCATAAAGTTTTTATCTTCAGAAATCGCTCCGCCTATATAGATCACTTCTGGGTTGATGGAATAGGCGATATTGTATAGGCCCATGGCAAGGTAGGTAAACATCTTATCTACCTCGCTATAGCAAGGCTCTTCCTTTTTGAGGTAGTTTTTAAAAATCGTGTAGGTATCAAGGTCAAGGTCATATTTTTCCTTGATGGCCCTTGCCACATTTGGCAGAGTCCCTAGGGTGGATAGGTTTTTGATCTTGCCATAATCATTAAAGAGCATATAGCCAAATTCTCCACTTTCTAGGCTAAGGCCCCTTAAGATTTCTCTATCCTTTACCACTGCCCCGCCTATGCCAGATCCTATTATCACAAAGCAAACCAGGCTTTCTTCAAGCTCTTTATAATAAATTTCCCCAAGGGCTGCGCAGTTGGCATCATTTTCTATGGCTACTGGTATTTTAAATTTCTCTTCTATATGTTTTGCAAAGTTTCTCTCATCAAGATAGCCTAAGGCTGTAAGGCCACCTACGTGGAAAGACTTGCTATCAACTGTGCCTGGGGAAGAAAATCCAATGGCATCTATCTGGTATTCTGCCACAAATTTATTTACAGTTTCTTCCAAAAACTTGATAAATTCGTCCATAGTTGGAAGGCTTTTGGCAGAATCTTTTTTTATTATTTTTTCATTTTCAATTAGTGCATACTTGGTGGATGACCCACCTATATCAAATACTAAATACATAATTCCCTTCTTATGTTATAATTATCTTAGGAGTGATTAGATGACAAATACTACTTATAATTTCATTATGGATATCATAAGCTCAAAATCTATTAAACTATCAAAGTCTGAAAGGGTGATTGTTGATAAAATCAAGGATATGGACCTAGACCTTGATAGGCTTCATATCAATGAATTTGCAAATTTATTAGAGCTTTCAAATTCGACTATTACTCGCTTTGCCCAAAAGCTAGGCTTAGATGGATATTCTGAGCTTAAATTTAATATTTCCCAAAAATTGCAAAGTCCCAAGTCCCTAAGCCAGGAAATCTACAAGAATTTTATAGATTCTTGCAAGGCCTTTGATGATAAAACTATTGACTTTATCAAAAGCCTTGCCAGTTTTGGTAAGATTGCCGTAATTGGTATTGGCTCATCTGGCCTTTGTGCCAATGAATTTGTCTACAAATTTGGCGAAATCGGCCTTGATAATACCGACTATGCCAAGGAGCCTTATTCTATAAATCTACTTAGCAAGGGGCTGTCAGAAGATGACCTTTTGATTGCAATTTCCCTTTCTGGAGAAAACCACAACCTCCTTGAAGGAGTGGACAATGCCAAGGCAAATAGGGCAAAGATCCTTGCCATCACAGGAGATGGGGAGTCGACCCTTGCTAAAGAAGCTTCCCTTGCCATCATCCTTCCACCCTATCCGAAATATTCCTACAAGATTTCAAAAATATTTCCTGTAACCTTTATGCTTGATATGATTTGCGAGGCCTATCTTAACTAGCCTTTATCATTTCTATGCCTAAGTAGCTTAGGACAGCCTCTACAAAAATTGAATTGGACCAGGAAAACCAATCTCTGGTGTATTTTTCTGGATCATCCTTATCAAAACCCTCGTGGCACAAATAGGTGCCTGCGTGGGTTTTTTCAAAATATCCAAGAATTTCTTCCTGCTCTTTTTTATCGGTAGCTGTCATAAGCTGCATGGAAAGGGCCAAATGCCAGATGTAATTTTCAGGTGTGTGGTTTGAACCGATGCCTTTTGCAGCCGTCCCTTCATAATAATTTTCGTTTTTATCTGAAAGGATAAAGGCCCTGGTGGACTTATAAATCGGGTCATCTTTTGCTAGATAGCCCAGATAAGGAAGGGATAAGAGGCTTGGAATATTGGCATCATCCATGAGATTGTAAGAGCCAAGCCCGTCTGTCTCATAGGCATAAATCTTGCCAAAATCATCATCCTCTGTAATTCCATATTTTTTAATCCCGCAATCAATCTCCTCTGCCAATTTTTTCATCTTTGCTGATAATTCATTTGCCAAATTTTCCTGATCTAGGCAAGCAGCAAGTCTTCTTAGGGCTACCACGCAAAAGGCATTGGCTGGGATTAGATATTGGTAGATGCAGGAATCATCACTTGGCCTAAAGCCAGTCCAGGACATGCCTGTATAGCTAACATCAGTCCCCCTCGCACCACCCCTTAGCGAATCGCTAGGGGCCCATGGGTCTGGTCTTTCAAAGATGTAGGGAGAATTGTCATGGTTTTGCTCTAATTTTATAAGGTCTACCATATCATTCAAAACCCTTAAAAATTCCCCGTCAAAAATAGTCCCGTCCTTGGTCTTTTCATAATAAAGATAGGCAAGCTCCATTACATAGCAAAGGGAGTCTAGCTCGTATTTTCTCTCCCAAACCCAAGAAGATTCAAAATCTGTTATATCCTTATCAGTCCAACACCTGCCATTTGCTTCGATATTAAAGGCATTGGCATAAAGGTCCTTATCTAGGCAAAAGATTTGTCTGGCGAGGACTTTTTTAATAAGGTCATTGGCCTCCTTGCTATCTATATAAAAAAGCGGTCTAATCTGGCCAGATGAGTCCCTAAGCCACATAGCTTCTATATCGCCAGTGATTACAAAGGCATCACCCCTATCAGTTTCTTTTATGGTGGTGGTGAAAGTGTTGTTAATGGCTTTTTTAAAAATCTTTTTAATCTCATCGGTAAGCTGGTCGGATTTTTCAACTCTCTCCACCAAGTCTCTTACAATTTCTTTCATCAAAGCTCCAATCTGTATGTTTTAATCTCAAAGCCTGGCAAGATTTTGTCAATCTCATCTTTTATCTGAACATCTCCTAAGATGTCATATTCTACCCCCTTAAGGTCAAGCTCCTTAGGGCTTTCTCCTGGATTGTAGACTCTTAGGATTGGCTCGTTCTTGTCATTTCTATATAAGGTTGAGAAAAGATTGTCTCCCAGGTCGATTTGAGGAAGATTTGTATCTTTTTTCTCGATTTCGTTTTTATCTAGGCCAAGGCTTACAAAATCCACCCTGGCTTGTAAAATATCTTGCCTATTTTTATCAAAATCATTTGCAAAGCCTGCAAAGTAGAAGTCAAAGGTCATTTCAGATAAGTCATCTTTTATAAGCTGGGCATCGGGTGTTGGGAAATATCCCCAATCACCAAGCTCGCCTACTGACCTAAAGAGGGTTATATAAAGGCCTTCGCCCCTTACCATCTCATATTCGGCAGGGCCAACTGCAGATACTCCAAAGCCCTTTTTACCCTTATCCATTACTTGGACATAACGGTTGAAATTTTGGGAATAGTCTGGGTTTTTCCATGTTTGTGGTGGATAGGCATCTCTTTCTACACATTCAAAGATAGATTCTGCATAGACCTTGTCTGTTGCCAGATTATGACCAAAGAGGAGGCGCATCCTGTGGTCTTTGGCTAGGTTTTTAAGGCTGATTTTGACCTTAAGAGGGGCTTTTGCATGGTAAAGGGTGATTTCCTTATCAATTGTCATCTCTATTAAGTCACTAGACCTATTCGCCCTTCTCTGGGTGATGTCGTTAAGGCGGATTTGCTCGGCTAAAAGCTTATCTTCGGCTGCTTTTGGAAGCTTAAAGCTTTCTCTTAGTTTAATTATAGTCTTGTCATTTTCTCTTATAATTTTTTGGTCGATTAGTTTGCCGCCAAGAATCCTTGCCCCATCTGTCGATTGTCTATAGATATATTCATTGCCTATATCGCCTGTATCTTCGATGGCTAGAACGTTTTTAAAGGTCAATCCCGAGCTTTTGTCATAAATATTTAGGCTAGCATTATCATTTATCTCTAGCTTATAAAAGTCATTTTCTATTGTTTTTTCATTTATTTCCCTAGATGTAAAGGAAGATTTGCCAGAAACTAGCCTTAAGATTTTTTTCTCAAAGGCTTTTAGTTTTAGGATAAATCTGACTCTCACCCTATTTGCAAAATATGGCTTTCTAAACTTATCATCTGGCAAGATATAGCCAAAGCCTGTGCCTAGGTAGGTGATTTCTGCAGGGATTTCTACCCCGTCTTCATCTACTAATTTCAATGCTGGGACAGCTTTTCCCGCAAGTTCATCATAAACTTCTGGATAATCTATGCCGAAAAATTTCCTATCTATTTCGATATCTGTTAGCACTTCTTTCATCCTCTTATAAGGGAGGGTGTTTATTATGCAAATGGCATGATTATTGGCATTAGCTGTTGTTTCCCTGATTTTTTTCTTGGCAAAGTCTTCTAAATAATCAAGGCCATCATATACACTCTTAAAGCGTCTGAGATTTCCATCGTGGACTGAGTCTATGGAACAGCCACAAATGCTGTCGTGGGGATGGTTTTTGACTAATTCTTGGTAGAAATAATCTAGCTTTTGCTGAGGATAGGCATCCTCATCCACAAAAAGGGTAAAGAGGGGCTGAATTACTTCTTCAAAACGCATCTCCAGGCTCTTGTTGTATTTTTTTAGGTAATACCTAGATGAGGATGTGGAATTTAGGGTCCACCAACCATCAGTTGCCTGGCTTCTAAGCTCGCCCTTGATTGTATCAAGGTCTCCTACCTCCTCTTCTAGAGCCTTAAAGTAAAGGTCTAAATTTGAATGGATGAAATTATAATCTTCATAAAGGGCATTAGCCTTTTTTATGATTTGTCCAATATTTTTCTGGACTGGTGAATGATCACAACCATTCATTAAAAGAAGCTGATTTGTGGATGCGTATTTTTCCATATCGGCAATGCGTTTGTCCATATAGGCCTTAAGTTCATCCTCATCTTCTGGTATATCAAGGCCATTGGCATACCAATTTGCAAAAAGCACGCTTAGGGTCTTATCGCCATTGGGGCTTTGCCAATAAATTTCAGAATTTTTTGAGGTGAAATCTTCAATCACTACATTGTCAAAGCCAGTAGCCTTGACTCCCCTGCCAAAATATGCCACGTCTATCCCTGCTTTTTTGAGGATTTGGCTGGCCTGGCCGATATTGCCAAAGGTGTCTGGGAAATATCCAATCATTGAAGGATGTCCCCACTTTTTGATATTTTTAATGCCAAGGCTTAGGTTTTTAAGGTTAGATTCTCCACTTGTAAGGAAGGCATCTTGGAGGATATACCAAGGACCTAGCCTTAGCTTGCCAGCTTCTATCAGATTTTTAATTTTTTCTTTATTTTGAGGGCGGACCTCAAGATAATCTTCTATGGGTAGGTAGTGGCCATCTAGCCAATAGTATTTAAAGTCTGGGTCGTCAAAGGCCTCAAGGACCCCATCCATAAGGTCAATTAGACGCATGTGGTGGTTTTCATAAGGCAGGTACCACTCCCTATCCCAGTGGGTATGGCTTACAATGTGGACGGTCTTTTTCATTGGTCATACCCTAATCTTAGGTCTTCGTAGATTTTTTCAAGGACTCTGGAGGTCTTTACCTGTCTTTGTTCGAGCCTATCTTGGGTAAATTCTGTATAAATTTCTACCTTGCAATCTTCTGTCTTTTTATAAAATTCTTTGGCCTTTTCTAAATTCCCATCAAGTAGGGCCTTGACTGCTTTTAATAGATAAGAAAGGGATTTGAAAAATTCCTTTACTTCCCTATATAATTTTTCATTTGTGTAGTTTTTAAAATAAGAGTCAATTGCTCCTAGCTTTTTATCAATGAGGGCCTCAAGTCTTTTATAATCATTGTCTTGGTAGGCTTTTAATATTTCCCCATCTTCCTGGTATTTTCTCTCAGTGAACCTATCATAAACCCCAGATCCAAAGAAGGAATCAGAAATTATATATAGGTCATCAGCCACCTTGTTATCAACATAAGAAAGGGCTGCCTTAAAGGATTTTAGAGGGTCGTAGGCCTTTGGGTCCTTGGAGAAATCTTCTATCTGGTAGATTGAAATCTTGGAAAGCTCTGCCTGGTTCATTGGATTTGAGAGGATGGACTTGTAATTGACATCCCTTGAGTCGAAAAACTCAAAGATTTCCATAAAGATTTGATCTCTTAGATAATCATTGACAGGCCAATTAAGCCAAATGTCAGCTTCCTTATCAAAAAGGTCTATAAATTTGTCATTGGATGCCTTTGTTATTGGAACAACTACATCATAGCCTGTCCACATGATAGATAAATTATCAAGCCCCCTTAGAAGCTTAAAATATTCTTCTCCCTTTTGGTCTATCCAGGCTGAATTGTACCAAGGATGGACAAAGAGAAGTTCTTTATTTTCAAAATTTTCTAGGTGGGCCAAGATATCTTTTACAAGTCTTAGGTGGAAGTCTCTTTGCTCGTAAGCCAAATCCCTATCGATATCATCCATGCAAAGGGCAAAAGATGTAACTCCTGCCTCATGGAGCCTATCATATTTGGCAAAGAGCTTTTTGATTTCTGCATCGTAGTCGTCAAATTTTATTAGATTTTGTCCAGGATGGATGGCCCAGATAAAGTCTACTGACTTTTTCTTGGCAAGGGAAGCTAGTTTACTAAGCTCAGCTAGCTTTTCATCTGGATAGGCTTCTCTCCATTTTATATTGTGATATGGGTCATCCTTAGGTGCGTAGATATAGCGATTCATCCCTATGTCTGATAGGAATTCTATCATTGATAATCTATCTTCAAAGCTCCAAGGTATTCCATAAAATCCTTCTATTACCCCTCTTTTTTCTAACATATTCACTCCTATTTTAATCTTTAAAATGAAAATATTTTCATTTTTCTTTACAAATATAAAGGGCTGCTGCACTTGTAAATAAAAATCCACAAGCTGAGGAAATATCCACAAGGCTTAGCCTTTGGCGGATATCCCTCTAGGTGTGGTTTGCTTATTTACTTAAGCAACTGCCCCTTTAAATATTTTACTATTTGTTCCAAGCGTCTAATTGGTTTTGAACTTCTTCTATTACCTTGTCAATTCCTGCTGCGTTTAGTTTTTCTAGGAATTCGTCATAATAGCTTTCATCGAAGGCACCAGTTTTTAGGTTGATGGTGTATTCGTTTACTGATTGTTGGATGTTTGCTATTTCTGTTGCGATTTTGCTTTCATCTAAGGTGAAGCCTAGAACTGGAGATGGTGCTAGTCTTTCTTCAAATTCTTTTGCTTCCTTATCAAATTCTTCATCGCCGATTCCTGGTGCACCATCTAGTGGTGTTCTATTTAGTGCTGATAGGAAGGTAAAGGCTGGTACATCGTAATCATTGTCTATGCCGTCAGCATCTTTGTTGTGTTTTACAACCTTGCCGTCTTTGTATTCGAAGTTTTTACCTTCGATACCGTAGCATAACATGTCTTGTAATTTCTTGTCTGTGAACATTCTATTGATAAAGTCCATGGCTAGCTCTGCCTTGTCAGATTGAGAGTTGATTGATACCATCTTACCTTGGGCTTTGTCGTTTGATACTACTATCTTATCACCTACGATGTTTGATACTACATCATTACGTGGTGCTACTGACCAGATTGCTGCTGATCCTGGTTCTCCTTCACCTTCTGTTAGGAGTACTTCATTTTCTGGCATTACTGTTCCAGGTTCTACTTGTGGTGCTGATGGTGAAATATATCCATTGTCCATGTATTCTTTCATCTTCATGATTTGTTCTTTGAATAGGTCAGCTGAATAGCGGTTGTAAGCTACAAGTTTGCCATTTTCTTCTTTTACAGCTACACCGTCAGTTACAACGTATTCTGGTTCTGGCATTGCAAATAAGAAGTCTTTTGATACGCCAAATGGATATTGCATGCCTTCTTTTTCTTTTACTTCTTTAAAGATTGGTTCTAGTTCTGTGATGTTTTTGATGTTTTTGTAGTCGATGTTGTATTTATCAACCATGGATTTTGTCCATACAAATTGGTTGGCTGCTACTACACCTGGATAAGCTGCAGGTATACCGTAGATTTTATCATTCATGCTTACGCCTTTTAGCATGTCTGGGTTGATTAGGTCTACAAATTCTTTACCTTTTATTAATTCTGTTAGATCCATTAGAGCATTTTGAGATACTAATGTCTTATATGGGCCTGCCCAGCTTGCTGTGAAAGCTAAATCCCAATCTTCACCTGTTGATGAAGCTAGTTGAAGTCTTTGTTCATAGTCACCCCAATCGTAGAATACTAGGTTTAGGTGGTAACCTGCTTTTTGTTCATCGAGGTATTCGTTGATTTTTGCTACAGTTTCATCTGTACCTGTTTGTGGAGTACCGATGTTAAGGTAGGTTAGGGTTGGGACATCCCCTGTTTCGGTTTTCTTATCATCCTTTTTTTCTGCAGTTTCTGTTGTTTCTGTCTTTTTTGTTTCTTCAGCTGGCTTTTCATTGTTTCCGCATGCAGAAATTCCTAAAGCGAGCATTAGTGCCATTGATGTGTAAGCAAATTTTTTAACTAAATTCATGATCTCCTCCTTAATGAATTATTCTTTTACTGCTCCAAGTGTTAGACCACTTATGAAGTATCTTTGGAAGAATGGATAGGTTATGGCAATTGGCGCTGTTGTTATAACTACTATGGCCATTCTCAAAGTCTCCTGTGGCAAAGTTTTCATTGCTTGATTGGCTACACCTCCTATTTGGCTACCTCTAGATGCGAGGAAGGCCGTTGAATTTTGTACTCTTATTAACAGGTATTGGACTGGTATCTTATTTAAGTCATCTATATAAAGCATGGCATTGTACCAATCATTCCAATAGCCTAGTGTTAAAAATAGTCCGATTGTGGCAAGGACTGGCAAGGATAGGGGAAGGACGATTTTGAAAAATATCTGAAATTCGTTAGCTCCGTCTATGGTTGCCGCCTCTATTAGGGCATTTGGGATGGACGTTTGGAAAAATGTCCTCATTATTATTATGTTAAAGGTGCCTAAAAGTAGGGGCAAGATTAGGGCCCACACTGAATTTCTAAGTCCTAAAAACTGTGTCATTACTAAATAGCTTGCTACAAGTCCGCCTGAAAATAGCATCGGAATTGTAGATACTTTTGTGAAAAATCCCTTAAATTCAAAATCATCTCTAGATAGGGCGTAAGCATAAAGGGTTGTCAAACATAGGGCAAGGATTACACCTACCACTGTGATAAAGATTGACACCTTATAGGCCCTGATTATAGTTGATCCTGACCTAAAGATTAGCTTGTAGGCATCAAAGCTTATCTGTTTTGGAAATAAGCTGTAGCCGTTTGTGGCAAGGGTTGCCTCATCTGTGATTGATATGACAAAAACAAAGAGGAAAGGCAAGATTGCCGATATGGTCAAAAGAATCAAATATATATTTAGGCCGATATTGCTTGCCCTAGATACTTCTAAGGGATCATAATGCTTTTTATTTTTTATTTCTTGCATGATATCCTCCTAGAATAGGGACCTTTGTGGGTCGTATCTCTTGACTAGCTTATTGGCTCCAATTATTAAGATTGCTCCAACAGCTGATTGCAAGAGTGAAACTGCTGATGATAGGCCTATATCTCCATTTTTCATTAGGGCCCTAAATACATAGGTATCGATTACGTTTGTAACAGCATAAAGTGGTCCAGAATCTCTTGGCACTTGGTAGAATAAACCAAAATCTGCCCTGAAGATATTTGCCAGACTCATTATAAACAAAACTGTCACAACTGGCTTTAGCATTGGGATGGTGATGTATTTGATCTGCTCCCACTTGCTTGCCCCGTCCATAACCGCCGCCTCATAATAGGTCTTATCGATTCCTGATAGGGCTGATAGATAGACTACTGTATTGTAGCCTAGGCCCTTCCAGGCATTGATGATTACCAAGAAGACTGGCCACCAGGTCTTTGTGGTGTACCAATTTATATTTTTGCCACCGAATTTTGTCAAGAGGGCATTTAAAAGACCCTTATCTGGTGATAAAAATGCAAATACTGCATAAGAAATAACTACCCATGATAAAAAGTAAGGCAAGAAGAGGGAAGTTTGGTAAAACTTCGCAGCCTTTCTATTTAAAAGCTCATGGAGGGCTATAGCTGTAAACATTGCAAGAACAATGTTTACAACTATGAAGGTAGCATTGTACAAAATTGTATTTCTTATGATCACCCAAGCGTCGTTAGACTGGAAGAAGAACTTGAAGTTATCAAATCCAATCCAGTCGCTGTGGTAGAGATTGTAAAAGAAATTTTTAGAAAATACCTTATAATTTTTGAAGGGGATGATGACCCCAAACATTGGTAGATAGCTCATTATTGCAAACCAGATGAAACCTGGCAGGCAGAAGGCCATCAGAGGTAGGTTCTTTTTAAATCTTTGGCTAAATGGTTTTTTGGCTTTTTTCTTTCTTTCTTTTAATTCTTTTTGGTCAAGGACCTTAGTCTGACCCAAGTTTTTATTATCCATTTTAACCTTCCTTATAAGTTTTTAACTTTACTTTGGTTTATGAAATTGCCCATAAAGCCTAAAATTATCACTAGCACATAGGTCCAAAGGGCGTTTTTTATCATTAGCTCTTCGATTAGACCCCATACCAGGCAGATAATTATAGCATATAGGGGATATTTTAAAGTAAGGATGGCAGAATTTTTGATAGTTTCCACAAATCCCAGCTCTTTTCTAAAGGCCCTTTGGAGGATGGTATAGAAAATTATATTTCTAAAGGCTAGGCTTAAAAATATCCTAAGGACAAAAAGGCCTAAGCTTCCATTTTCCAAAATTCTCAAAGAATCACAGGAGTAAAAATATAGACTAAGCAATAGGCAATAAGTCGCATATTTTTTGATGGGCCTAGTAGAAAAAAGTTCTTTAAAATATGGTCTATAAAATGATTTTTGATTTACAAATACATTCCTCGTTCCTATAAAGGCCCTTTCTATAGCAAGGCCTAAAAGTCCTATAAGGGGCACAAATAGGAAAATATAGGAAATGAGGCTTTTATCTATCAAAAGATTTATCAAAATTATAGGCAAGAGTATCAGGCTCGTGTAGGTTAGGGAAAGAATGATAAATATTATTATCTCCCCAAGGGCACCCAGGGATTTTGACAAGGACTCCATCAGATAATTCTCATAGTTGTGTCTTTATCAAAAAGGTGGATCTCATCAAGGTTGATATCAAGATTTATATCATCGTGCTTTTCAATCCCCTTAAACTTACCCTGGACTTTTACCGCTATTTGGCTAGCAGCTTCTTCAGCTTGGGCATAAAGGATTGACTCATCTCCGAGCATTTCAATGTTTTCTATGGTTGCTTTTATTGATTTTCCACTTTTCTCATCTAGATTTACGGCAAAAGATTCTGGCCTTATGCCTATGATTATCTCCTTATTATCATAAGGCTTGATGGCCTCTTTTTGGGCATCATTTACAGGGATTTCTTCCTTGCCGATTGTAATTTTGCCGCCTGCTACCTTTCCATTGAAGAAATTCATTGGAGGGGAACCGATGAAGTTTGCAACAAAGATATTGGCAGGCTTATCATAGATTTCTTCTGGAGTGCCCACTTGTTGCATGTAGCCATCTTTCATTACGACAATCCTTGTAGCCATGGACATGGCCTCGGTTTGGTCGTGGGTTACATAGATTGTGGTTGTATCAAGCTGGTCGTGGATTTTAGAAATTTCTGTCCTCATCTGGACCCTAAGCTTGGCATCAAGGTTTGATAGTGGCTCATCCATTAGGAAAATATTAGCTTCCCTAACTATAGCCCTGCCTAGGGCCACCCTTTGTCTTTGGCCACCTGAAAGGGCCGCAGGCTTTCTGTCTAGATATTCTTTTAGCTCTAACATCTCGGCAGCCTTTTCGACCTTTTTCTTGATCTCAGCCTTATCTACCTTTTGTAGTTTAAGTCCAAAGGCCATATTATCAAAGACGGTCATGTGTGGATAGAGGGCGTAGTTTTGGAAAACCATTGCAATATTTCTATCTTTAGGGCTTACCTCATTCATAAGCTCTCCATCTATGTAAAGACTTCCGCCAGATATTTCTTCAAGGCCTGCTATCATCCTAAGTGTGGTAGACTTGCCACAACCGGATGGGCCTACAAAAACTATAAATTCTTTATCTTCAATATCCAAATTGAAGTCAAATACCGCTTGAACACCATTTGGATAAATCTTATCAATGTGTTCTAATTTTAAATTAGCCATATTTTCTCCTTGTCATCTTATGAAAAGGATTTTCTACTAATGTTATCCCTTTCTTCTAAATATTATTTTATAACATCTGCATAAAAAATGCAAGTAAATCGCATAATAAACACATTTTCATAATTTTTATGCATCGAGTTCTAATTATGAAAGTATTTTCATTTTTATTTTCGGAAAATGTTTTACCTAATTAAAAGGCAAAATAGGCAAAAAAATAGACCAGCTTTGATGGCCTATTTCTAATGGTCTATTAATTTTAAAATTTTTAGTCTACAGGATTTGACTCAACAAGGGTCATCTGGCCCTTAAATTCATAAGATTTAGCTTCATTTGTAATTATAAAGAAATCTCCCCTCTTAAGTGGGTAAGTCTGCCCATCTACAAGGACTTCTCCCTGGCCTTCTACTACAAATTCTAAGAGGTATAGCTTATCTCTTTCTAGCTTGGCAGAAGTCTTTATGGTCATCTCTCTAACCTGGAAATACTCATTTGATGTGAGGATTCGTTGGTCATAACCATCTTTTTCTTCATTTACTATCTTATCTTCATTTTCGATAATTTTTATAGCTTCTTTTGATTCTTCTAGGTGGAGGTCTCTTAAATTTCCCTCATCATCTTTTCTATCATAGTCATAAAGCCTATAGGTGATGTCTGATGCTTGTTGGATTTCTAGGATTAGAGAGCCTTTCTTTATGGCATGGACTGTACCAGACCTTACAAAGAAGAAATCTCCTAGCTTTGTTGGAACTTCCTTTAAAAGTTCATCCCATTTTCTCTCATCGATTAATTTTATGGCTTCTTCCTTACTATCTACATTTAGGCCATAGATAATTGAGGCAGGATCTTCATTTAAAATATACCAGCACTCAGTCTTTCCCTTTGCTCCATGAAGTCTTGCAGCCATCTCATCATCTGGATGGACTTGGATTGAAAGGTCATCTCCTGCATCTATGAGCTTGACTAGAAGTGGGAATTCTTCTTCTTTGGGATTTCCAAAAAGGTCTTTCTTATCTCTATAGATTTCTCTTAAAGTCTTGCCTTTTAATTCTCCATTAGTGATGACTGAACTTTCGCCTGCCATGCCTGATACGCCCCAATATTCTCCTACTTTTCCATCTGATACATCAAGCTTAAAGATATTTTTTAGCTTATCTCCTCCCCAGATTTTCTCACGATAGTCGCCTTTTAAAAATAATACTTTCATTTCTACCTACCTTATATTTTCAAGTATCCTAAGTGTCTCTTGGATATGGGAATCGCCTAGGTTATTTATGTCGCTATAAGGCACTCCCATTACTATTACAATATATTCCTTTCCATCCTTTTCTGCCAGTGTCGCCCAGCAAAGTCCAGCATTATCTGTTGTTCCTGACTTGCCTCCGATTATTTCAAAGCCGTTTTGATGGTAATCTTTGAGGTGTCTAAAGATGGTTGATTCTATATATACCCC
Source organism: Anaerococcus sp. NML200537 (assembly GCF_026131715.1). Lineage (NCBI taxonomy): Bacteria > Bacillati > Bacillota > Tissierellia > Tissierellales > Peptoniphilaceae > Anaerococcus > Anaerococcus sp. NML200537. The sequence continues at coordinate 78,038 of NZ_JAMXSL010000005.1, forward strand.
ATTTGGGTGGTCAGCTGTAGGGGTTGTTTGAAATTCTTTCTTGGTAAAGATTGCCCTGAAATTGCCATCATTTAGGCTATCTTTGATAAGCATGGCACAATCCTTGGCTGACTGGTAATTTTCTGGATCATCCATCCCATCGGCATTGGCGTAGGATGTGTGTTTGAGGCCCAGATTCTTTGCTTCATCATTCATCATCTTTACAAAATCTCCCATGGCCCCTGCCACATTTATGGCAAGGGAATCTGCAGCTTCTCCTGCTGATGCCAACATGGTTGCATAGAGAAGGTCTCTATAGGTGGTGGTTTCACCTCCTACAAAGCCTGCCATCGAGGCATTCATATTGACAGCCCTCTGATAGGCCCCCACATCAATTGGCGCAAGGCCTGCCAGATCATCTATATGCTTTAGGGCAACTCTTACAGTCATTATCTTAGTAAGGGAAGCCATTGGCAGTGTCATGTTCTCATTTTTGGCTAGGACCTCCTTATCATCAGTCAAATTGTAAACATAAACTGCTTTTGATATATACTTGTCATTTTCAATCTTTTTCCTAATCCTAAGGCCTATATATAGCCCTAGGGCCAAGGTTAAAATAATAATTAATAAATTTCTAATCTTTCTCATAAGTCTATTGTACACCTTCTTTTGTTTTTTCTTAATTAAATATTTTGTAAGGATAGCTTAGCTTTCTTTGAAAAATTTATAAAAAAATCTTGAAAGATACTTGCAATTGATTATTTCTATCAGATAGTAATAAAGAGGTGAAAAAAATGAAAGATATAATAATTATTGGAGCAGGCCCTGCCGGTGTAAGCGCTGCCTTATATGCAAAGGCTCGTGGCAAGGACCTACTTTTACTAGAAAAAGATAGGGTAGGTGGCCTTATTAGCCATGTTTCCAAAGTTAGTCATTATGCTAGCCTTGCCGATAATGAATCAGGTGAGGAATTTTCACAAAAACTAAAAGACCAACTCGCCTTTTCTAATATCGATGTAACTTACGAAGAATGTCTATCTATAGAGAAAAAGGACGACTATTTTCTTGTCAAAACAAATGAAAACACCTATGAAGGCAAAAAGCTAATCTATGCTGCAGGATCTCATCTTAAAGAGCTTGATATAGACTACAAGGGCTTTGATGTTAAACATTGGCCTTATGGCAACGAAGAAACCCTTAAAGGCAAAACTGTCATTGTAAATGGTGGATCAGATGGAGCAAGCAAGGAAGCTTTATATATTGCTAAATTTGCCAAGGAAGTTCATATAGTCCAAAACCAAGATGCCCTAATGTGCATTGACGAATTTAAAAAGCAAATCGAGGCCTCAGATAAAATAAAGGTCCACACATCTACAAGCCTTAAAGACCTTGAAATAAGGGATAATAAATGTGTAAAGGCTATCTTAGATGATTGCGAGATATCCGATGAAAATGGCATAGAAATCTATGTACAAATCGGCCAAAATGGCTCTACTGACCTTATAAAAGACCTTGCAGAAGTCAAAAACACCTTCCTTGATGAAGAAATTTCATCTCAAGTCGATGGCCTATATTTTGCAGGCGATGTAAGAATTAAAGATGTAAAACAAATAGCTACAGCAGTAGCTGACGGAACCCTAGCAGGAATTAAAGCAAGCAAATAGATCTTCCCCCTTTCAATCGAAAGGGGTTTTTTTTATCTAAAAATCGGGACATTTTTCTCATTTTTGCTATATATAAGCAGACTTAAATATCAAAGGAGAAGAAATGACCAATACTTATTACACAATATTACCTGCGGATGTTAGGTATGATAAAAGATTATTAGCAAATGAAAAGATTATATATTCAGAAATCCTGGCCCTAGCCCAGAAAAAGGGCTATTGCCATGCCACAAATGCCTATTTTGCTGAAGCCTTATCCACATCTGTCACCTCAGTTTCAAAATGGATCAATAAGCTAATCAAGCTTTCTTATATAAGAGCCGAATACAAATACAGAGAAAATACTAAGTGCATCGAGGAAAGAAGGCTTTTTGTAAATGATTTAGGAAATGAAGAGCCTACAAGCAATCTTAAAGAGGATATGAAAGAAGATTTAAAGGGCCCTCTTGAAGAAAACTTAGGGGAGGGTCTTGAAGGAGACTTTAAGGATAATAAGACAAGTATTAATAATACAAGTATGAATAAGACTAAGACACCCCTAGATATTTGGAATGGTCTGGGTGGAAAAATTGCTAAGATAAGTGACTCTAGCAAATATCAAGCAAGACTTGACTTTCTAATAAAAACTTATGGAGAAGAAGACCTTATTTCCACAATCAAGTCCATAGACAAAAGCAAATTCCTAAAGGGCGAAGTGGGCGATTTTGTTATTAGCTTTACTTATTTTTTGAATAATTATGAGAAAATCAGGTCAGGTGCCTATGACGATTGGGCTAAGGGAAAGACTCGCAAAAAGCTAGGAAAATTTTCTAAATTACAAGCAGAAGACCCCTTCCTAGCCCAGCTAGCCAGAGCCAGGAGGCTAGCTAGGATGAAGTCTACGGGAAATCTCGCACCTTCTGCCTTTTAGAATTTATTAAAATTAAATATTTCTGACTGATGGCTTTGAGAACTTCCCATAGGAAAAGAGCCCCTAAGGACTCTTTAAAGCTTTTACTTGCCTATATATTCTTCGGCGTTTTTAGCTGCATTTCTACCAAATACAACTATATCTGTTACTGCATTGCCGCCTAGTCTGTTAGCTCCGTGGATGCCTCCTGTGACTTCGCCTGCTGCATATAGGCCTGGGATTGGGTTTCCGTCTTTATCTAGGACTTCAGAGTTTGTATTAACCTCTACCCCGCCCATGGTGTGGTGGAGACTTGTACTGCATAGTAAAAACCTTTGGACAAATCACTTGTTACTGTATCCATAACTTCACTTCCAAAGTCTGTGTCTTGGGATTTCTCCATCTTTATTGAAAATCTCATCATGTTCTATACTAACAATTTGTTTATCTATTGACAATCAATTATCATGAATGTATGCTTTAACCAGATTAAAGAAATTTTATTTAAATACATGAATTATTTATATATGTTATTTTTATGTTATAAATGACAGCAGAAGTAAGTATAATGGTAAAATTTACTACAGTGGTATAGGTGGCCGATATTAGAAAACTTCAAGATTGGCTAATATGGCAATAGAATCCGTATTCGGAGGAAAGTACATAAATGATTATGCATACACATTCAAATAAAAAGACAATTTTATATTTCATTATAATCCTACTTATATTTTTATTCAACTTAAATGGAAATAAAATATATACTATAAAATATGATGATTTAGAATCAAAAAACTCCCAAATACTAAAATCAGAAAATATTAACAACTATATTTTAGACGATAAAAAAGAATCTAACTACAGTGTCGTATATGCTTATAGATTAAATGATAATAAAGAATATGTATTTATTTATAGTAAATCATTAATATTTAATTTGTATCAATTAGATGATAAATTTATTTCTAACGAAGATGAAATAAATACCTTGGCAAGCAACTTTAAATATCACAATCTATTAAAGATTGATAGGTATAAAGATAAAGCCATCATATCTATGACTCCAATGAAAAATAAAGATATTATTTCAAATATTATTTATGCACTACTATTACTAGTTTTGATTATTTTCATAAGCTACCAAATACAGATAAAGCAAACTAAGCGAAAATCCTAACACGAAACATAAAAAAATGTATCAACCCTTACCTTTTATGAGAGTTTAGGTTGATACACAAAATTATTTACAGACCCGCCCAATTTATTAGTGGGTTTGTCGACGATCTGAGAGCCCCCAGAAGGGCTCTCTTATATTTATTTTGTAAGGTAGTCTTCAGCGTTTTTAGCTGCATTTCTACCAAATACAACTATATCTGTTACTGCATTGCCGCCTAGTCTGTTAGCTCCGTGGATGCCTCCTGTGACTTCACCTGCTGCATATAGGCCTGGGATTGGGTTTCCGTCTTTGTCTAGGACTTCAGAGTTTGTGTTTACTTCTACCCCGCCCATGGTGTGGTGAATGCCTGGTGAGATTTGAACTGCATAGTAAGGAGCAACTGATAGGTCGCTTCTTGTTTGATCCATGCCCTCTCTACCAAAATCTGGGTCTTGGTTGTTTTTAACGATTTGCTTCCAGCCTTCGATTGTCTCTTTGATTGTGGCTTCATCTACCCCAATTAAGTCAGCTAGGGCCTTGTAATCATCACATTTTGTGAGAAGTCCCTTTTCGAAATATTTGGCAATTGTTGATGATTGGTCCATCATTGATTGGTCTACAATTAACCAAGCTGATGGGTCTTTTTGAGATAGGATTTCTTTTGAAACGAAATCTCTTGTTTCAAGCTCGTTTACAAATCTCTTACCATCTTGGTTTACTAGGATTGCTCCCTCTCCCCTTAGGCCTTCTGAGATTAAGGAGCCGTCCTTTTGGACTACTGTTGGGTGGATTTGAATTTCCTTCATGTCTATGAAATTAGCCCCAACTTCTTCTAAAAATCCTATGGCATCACCTTGGATTGACTTAGCATTTGTTGATACATAGCCCTTTAGGTCTGGGTTATATTTTTCAACTAATTCTTTGTTTGCACCAAAACCACCTGTTGCCACAATTACTGCCTTGGCATTGACCTTTAGCTTTTCTCCATCTGGATAGGTTGCTTCAACTCCAGCTGCCTTGCCATCTTCCATGATGATTTTATCTACCTTGGCATCATAAACTATTTCTATGCCAAGCTCTTTGGCCTTTGCTGTAAGTTTACTTACTAGGTAAGAACCTACTGGGATTGACTTACCCTCGTCATTGATTGGAGCGTGGGTTCTCATCTTGCTTTGGCCTCCGGCTAATTTTAGTTGTTTAAGCGGAGCACCTTGCTCTTCTAGCCAATCAACAGCTGCAGCTGATTCGCCTGCAAGCTTTTCTACTAGTTCTTTTTTGTTTTTCTCATGGCCGCCCTTCATGGTATCTTCGATGAAGGTTGCTACTGTGTCATCGATTCCTTCTTTTTTTTGAAGTTTGGTTTCTGCAGCATTCATACCAGCTGATGCATAAGATGAGTTACCACCTGTGATACCTGCCTTTTCGATGATTGTGACATTCTTACCATCTTCTGCCATTTGGATAGCTGCAGAAAGGCCTGCTCCACCTGCACCTACAACTACTGTATCTGTTGTAATTTCAGCATCGCGTCCATTTTCATCTTCCTTAGCTGCTAGGTCTTCTGCTTTAATACCAGCTTCTTCTAGAGCTGAGTTTACTGCTGAAAGGAAGGCTGCTGATGAAATGGTCGCACCAGAAATATTGTCTAGGTCTGTTGTATTTTTGGCAATGACTTCTTCCTTGATTCTTTCAAGTCCTGCCCCACCTACTGAGGATGTTTCCTTATGATCTGCTTCGATGGCTGTGATTACGCCCTTATCAAGGCTTACCTTTACCTTAATCTCGCCACCGTAACCTTTAGCGCTTCCCTCATATGTACCGCTTATACCAGATAGGTCTTTAGCTTCTTTTGCTGCTTCTTCTGTCTTTGTTTCTGGTTTAGCTTCTTCTTTGCTAGCCTCATTTGCCGCCTGATTGCCACATGCTGCAAGGCTTATAGCCATGGCTAGGGCTAGGCTTATGGATTTAAATTTGTTCATATTACCCCTTTCCTATGATTTATAGATGATATTTTCTAAAATAAAGGGCTATCTATAAGATAGCCTCTTTAGTTTTTCCTATTTTGCGTTTTTGATAGCTTCACTTAGGGCAGATTTGAAGGCTTCACTTGTTACTGTTGCGCCTGATTCGTTGTCGATTTCTGCACTGTTAGCAGCTTTTGCAGCTTCTACTAATTTTGGAAGAGCGTCTTTACCGATACCTTCTGTTTCAGAATCTTCATCGATTGTGATGTCTTTGATTGTGTCACCTTCCATTTTTACAGTAAGTTTGATGTCTCCACCGTAACCAGCTGCTGTTGCAGATCCAGTTTTTTCAGCTGATTCTGTGCTTTCTGCTGGTGCAGCTGCATCTTTGTTAGCGTCATCTGCCTTGTCAGCTGAATTGCCACAAGCGGCTAAAACTAGAGCAAGTGCTCCAACTAAAAATATATTCTTTTTCATATTATTCTCCTTTTATCTTCTGTTCTATCCAAGTATACCATCTTTATACAAAATTATCAAGAAAAAAACCTTGTCATCGTTGATTTTGCTTATCTGAATACTTCTTTAATGACTTCTTTGATGTTGGCAAGCTCTCTTACCTTTATTTCCTTAAAGTCTTTAGCATCTAGGGAGTTTTTGGCTAAATATACCTCTTTGTAGCCAAGCCTTTCTAGCTCTTTTACCCTATTTTTGACCTGAGGGACCTTTTTAAGCTCGCCAGTAAGACCCACTTCTGCTATGAAGACTGTCTTATCTGAAATTGGCTTTTTGAGATAAGAAGAAGCTATGGACATGATTATAGCAAGGTTTACAGATGGCTCTGATAATTTTAGGCCTCCTGTAGTCTTTATTATGACATTGTAGTCAAAAAGATTTAGGCCCGCACGCTCCTGAAGGATTGAAATTAAGGTGTTTAGGTCATCACGCCTTAGACTGTCACCGATTCTTTGGGGATAGGGCATGAAGGACTTGGAAACTAGGGATTCTATCTCTACTTCCAGTAGCCTTGACCCTTCCTTGGTGACAGATATGGCTGAGCCTTCGGCTTCTACTTCCCTTTGAGTTATAAAATACTCGCTTGGATTTGATATTTCCACAAGGCCTTCTTCATCCATTGAAAATAGACCAATCTCGCCTGTCCTACCAAACCTGTTCTTGCTTGATGTTAAAACCCTCAGGTCTTCATCAGGACTTCCATCTAGGATTAGGACTGTATCCACCAAGTGTTCTAGAGTACGAAGGCCTGCCATCTCACCAGTCTTTGTCATGTGGCCTACCATGATGAAGGCCCTTTTCTTGTCTGGGTTTTTTGCTAAATTTACAGCAGCTCCAGCCACCTCGATTGTCTGGGTAGGTGAGCCCTGCTTGTTGTCAAATTCCTGGAGGCTAAAGGTCTGGATGGAGTCAAGGATTATGATATCGGCGTCGATTTTCTTAATCTCCTTGATGGCTAAATCCATGGAATTAGTAGAAAGAATCCATAGCTTTTCTGGCTCCGAATCCATTATCCTCTGGGCCCTTGATTTTATCTGGCTTTCGCTTTCCTCTCCTGACACATAAAGGACTTTGAGACCACTTTTTGCATAAGAATTGGATAATTGAAGGAGGAGGGTCGATTTGCCTGCTCCAGGTCTTGCTGTAAGGATTGAAACAGAGTCCCTGACTAGACCTCCGCCTACCGCCCTATCAAATTCTTCATAGGCTGAGTGAATCCTTTCTGATTCGTTGATTTCAATATCTTTTAGCTTTTTAGCATCCTTGTCATCTAGGATTTGAGCAGACTTTCCCTTAGTCTCCTTGACTGTGACTTCAATTAAGCTGCCCCATTTTTTGCAAGATGGGCATTGGCCAGCCCAAACATTTTGGGTGTGGCCACAGTTTTTGCATTCGTAAGCCTTTTTGACCTTAGCCATCTAATCCCTCTACAAATTTATTGACTGAAAATTCATAAACGGCTCTTTTTGGGTCTTCCTTGTAGATTTTGGCAAAGATATCCCTTGGGACGATGCCAAAGTCTAGGAGGGCCTCAAGCTCATCTAAAAACCTATTTTCAAACTCACTAAGGACTGGTCTCACTAGGTCAATGATATCTAGGACGTGTTGGTAGAGCTCTACATTTTCATAAAGGGCGAAAATCCCCATCCTAGCTGCGTTGTTTTTAAGCTTAGTAGCCATGTCATAGTCCATTTCATTAAAGATGTCATAGACCTTATCAAAAATTTCCTCATTGAAGAAGACTCCCTTAATTAGGGCAAGGCCTGCCATATTATAAGGGAAAGGCACCTCATCTGCCATCCTTATTTCTATATATTTCTTGGCCCTAACATCTGGAAATACGATGGAAAGGGCGTGGTCAACGAGTGCGTCGGCATTGTCTTCTGTCATTAGATCTTCAAGGTTTTTTCTACCAACATACTCATCTTCCCCATCCTTATTTATAAAAATCATTGGAGTTTCAAGGATTCTTTCGGCATAAGTTTTATATGTTAGGTCAGAATCAAAGGAAAAATCGTAAAGACCAGTCCTCATCCTGTCTGTATTATCCCAAATTGTCTGTCTGAGGTTTCTTTCGTAATAGATTTCTCCCTCAAAAATATAAGAATTGTCAAATACTGAATAAATAAATGGCGAAAGGGCTGAGGCTAGGAAATATTTCCTCCTAAAGTCCTCCTCATCCTTATAATCTACAGCAAACTGCATGGAGGCTGTCCCCTTCATCATATTGTGGGCCATATCGCCCCCAAAGTCAGCAAAATATTTATACATAAAATCGTAGCGAGCCTTTGGAATGACCTTGATATCATCAATCTTAGTCTTTGGGTGGTAGCCAAGGGTTACAAGTAATTGACCTCTTTTTTCAAAAACTGGAACAATCTTTCTCATATTTTCCTCATAGAGCCTATAAAGTTCTTCTACAGAGGCCTTGGCAGATATGGCAAGCTCAAATTGACCGGCAGGTTCGATAGAAACATCCACCCCATGGCCCCTTAGGGCAAGGCCAGAATCATCAAGGGCCTCATAGCCAAGATTTTTTAAGTCTTTTAGGCTAGCCCCCACGCCATTTTCCCCATAATAGGAAATAGACTCCAAAGTGTCCTTATCCACAACAAAATGTTCAACTTCAAAACCCAACCTAAAATCAGCAGGGTCCTTTTCCCCACTTCTTAGGTAAGCAACAATTTTTTCTAATTTTTCTTCTCTATTCATAATTACCTCAAATCTATAATCATATTATACGTTTATTAAAATTTAATACATTTATAAATTTATTTAAAAGAAAATTTTATAGAAATAAAATTTGACGTATATTAATCCTATAATAAATTAGGAGGAAAAAATGTCTTGTACAACAATATTAGTAGGTAAAAATGCCTCATACGACGGATCAACCTTGGTTGCTAGAAATGAAGATTCAGGCAGCGGCCAGTATTGTCCTAAAAAATTCATAAAAGTTGACAAGAAAGACCAGCCAACTTTATATAAATCAGTCCTATCCCATGTAGAGATAAAATTGCCAGACAATCCAATGTCCTACACAGCCATGCCAAATGCAGTAGATGATGAAGGAATCTGGGCAGCTTGCGGAGTCAATGAGAAAAACGTCTCAATGACAGCCACAGAAACCTTAACCACCAACGAAAGAGTCCTAGGAGCTGACCCACTTGTAGTCTACAAAAAAGCAGAAGATGGTAAAGCAGAAGAAATTGGAGGAATCGGTGAAGAAGATATAGTCACCATCACCCTTCCATATATAAATTCAGCTCGTGAAGGAGTCCTAAGACTAGGTAGCCTTCTTGAAGAATACGGAACATACGAAATGAACGGTATAGCCTTCCAAGATGAAAGCGAAATTTGGTGGCTAGAAACAATCGGCGGCCACCACTGGATAGCCAAAAAAGTCCCAGATGATTCCTATGTAATCATGCCAAACCAACTAGGCATCGACTCATTCGACCTAGAAGACGCTTATGGAGAAGGAGTTAACCACCTCTGCTCCAAAGATTTAAAAGACTTTATAAAAGATAATTTCCTAGACCTATCCCTAGATGGAAATCTTAATCCAAGAGATTCCTTCGGTAGCCATTCAGACGCAGATCACGTCTACAACACACCAAGGGCCTGGATCCTTCAAAGATTTTTTAACCCAAGGTCAAATATTTGGGATGGGGAAAATGCAGACATAAGACCAGATGACAATGACATCCCATGGTCAAGGGTTCCAGAAAGAAAAATTACCCCAGAAGATATAAAATACGCCCTCTCCCACCACTACCAAGGCACAAAATACGACCCATATGGCAAGTACGCCGACAAAAAGGGAGCCTTCAGGCCAATAGGCATCAACAGAAACAACTTCCTAGGCCTAGTCCAAATAAGGCCATACATGCCAGAAGGCATAAAAGCTCTAGAATGGCTAGCCCTAGGATCAAATGTCTACAACGCCATGGTCCCATTTTATCCAAATGTAGATGACACTCCAGCCTATCTAAGAGATACCACAGGGGATGTGACAACAGAAGACTTCTACTGGACCAACCGCCTAATAGCAGCCCTAGCCGACCCACACTACGCAGACACTGCAAATCTAATCGAACGCTACCAAGAAGAAATGGGAGCCATGGGCTGGGAAATAGTCCACAAATACGACAAAAAAGTAAAAGAAGCAAAGCTAGAAGGAAAGGACCTAAGAAGCGAACTAGAAAAGGCCAACCAAGAAATAGCAGATAGACTTAAAAAAGCAAGCCTAAAACTTTTAGACAAGGTCTTATATGAAGCAAGTAATAAAATGAAAAATTCCTTTGCTAGAAGCGATGCTTAGTAACATATTTTCAATAAGATTGTTAGAGGGAGAGCCCGGGACTCTCCCCTTTCCTTTATAAAATGTTTTTTTAGGGGGCTTCCCCCTAAAAATTCCCTTTTTATTATCCAAGATAATAATATTTTTATTTATTATTCAAGATAATGTTATTAAAAAGTTGTTCTCTTCGTAACTTAATCTCATTATGAATTATTGTCATCAAGCTGATGACTTCGCCTAAAGGAACTTTTTTTCTAATGATACAATATTATATGGTATTTTTTCTTCGTAACTTAACCATCAATAACTAATTTCTATTTACTATTGAATCTTCGTCTAAAGGAGGGGCGAAGGGGGCGGCAAATGCCCCCTCGTATAATATAGGTGTAGTAAAAATACTACATTTTTTTCATATCTCACCTTCTTTGTGAGATAATAAAAGTATAGATAGAGGTCGTCGTATGCCCCCTTGAAGCCAAGTCTTCCACGGTGAGAGTGGCGCCTCTACTTTACGTCCTTATACGAATGAGCTGGATAGCACTTAATTGCTGGATTTCTAACGAGGTTGTATTGTCGTAAAGATCAGAGGATCTGACTCTATCTAAATTCAAATAATGAGGTAGCTGCATGTATTACGTAGGTATAGATATTGCAAAAAACAATCATCAAAGTTCAATCATCGACACAAATGGGGAAATGGTATGTGAATCACTATCACTCTCAAATACAATAAAAGGATTTGAAAAGCTGATAAAATACCTAGAATCATATGAAGTAACCCCAGAAAATTGCATCATAGGCATGGAAGCAACAGGACATTATTGGTTAAGCATATACTCCTACTTATTAGAACTAGGCTATCAATGCGTAGTCATAAACCCAATACAATCAGAAGCTTTCAGACGCATGGAAATCAGAAGAAGCAAAACAGACATAATTGATTCAAAATGCATAGCTGAAGTAATGAGATTTGGAAAATACTCATCATCAAACATATCAGATGAAGCAACCTATGGCCTAAGAAATCTATCAAGATATAGATACAGCCTAGTAGATGAATGCTCAGACTGGAAAAGAAGGTTAATATCTATACTAGACCAAGTATTTCCTGAATATTCAAAGCTATTTTCAGATGTATATGGAGTATCTTCAAAGAATATCCTATCTAAATATCCACTTCCAGAAGATATGCTAAAAGTATCAGCAACAGAACTAGGAAAGCTTCTAAGCAAATGCAGCAATGGATACTTTGGAAAAGATAAGGCTGAGGAAATCCAACAAGCCGCCCTAAGCTCCGTAGGTATTAAATTTTCCCAAAAAACATTCTCATTTGAAATCAAACAAATCATCGAAAAAATCAACTTCCTAGAAAATCAAATCAGTGAAATTGAAAAAGAGATGTCATCAATGCTACAAGAACAATGCCCAATAATCACAAGCATAACAGGCATAGGAGATACCCTAGGTGCGGTAATCTACTCAGAAATTGGTGACATCAAAAGATTTGAAAGGCCAAATCAACTAGTGGCCTATTCTGGTATTGATTCTACAGTAAATCAATCAGGAGAATACAAGGGCAATCAAAACAAGATGTCAAAACGAGGTTCTCCTTATCTTAGACGTGCTATTTGGCTTGCTGCTAATGTTGCAGCCTTTAAAGATCCTGCCTTATCCTTGTATTATCAAAAACTCAGACAAAGAGGAAAGGCCCATGGTACAGCTATTGGTGCAGTTGCTAGAAAACTTACCAACATAATTTTTGCTGTTTTGAGAGATAACAAAGCTTACATACCTAATATTTAGTTATTGTGTAATTCTTATTTAATTTTTCTAAGCGTAATTTTTAGGCTTATTTGACGTGCCTTAAATTTTAAGAGTAATTATTTTTTATTTTCTCTTGACATTTGATAGCTGGTCTTAATCTTTTTATCCTTTTGTCTGTGAAAAATTCTTCTTTTAATTTTATCCAATAATATCTTTTGTTTGTTGCCATATCTGCTCATTTCTTGATTTTCGATAATCGAAATTCTTGATTTCCGATTTTCGGAATTCTGGACTTCTGCTTTTCGGAAGTCTTGTTATTGTAGGTATTTAAGGGTGTAGCTTTTCGTTACTCCCTTAGATTTCCCTGGTTATATCAATTTTTTGTTTAGATTGATTTAATTCTGGTATATACTTAATAAACCACATTGAACATAAAGAAAAGAGAGTTAGACATGAAAAATGCTTTTAAAGAAACGTTAGTTGTTATGGGAGGAATTTTCATAATAACTTTGATTTTAAATTTGTTTTTAAATAACATTAATTTTTACAATACAAATGCAACTATAGCTTACTTTGCTTTTGGAATTGTTTATTGCTGTGTGAAACATTTCACTAAATCTAAACAATAATAATTTGAAGATAATAAGATGTTGTCTTAATCAAGGACGGCGAAGAGGAATATTTCAAAAAAGCCTACACCGATTCCTACTACACCCACGGGAATGTAGCCGGAGAAGTAAAGGCGAGTGAGCTTGCAATTGACCTTGCCATAGAAAAACTTACAAAAAATTATTATCCACTACGACTATCAAGACATCCAAGCCTGGGCCGAAGGCGATTGGAAGGCCAACAACGACCTTACCCAATCCTACAAGGCCTTTATAGGTGACAGAAAAAAACACATAGAAATCGCCTTTGTCAAAGTAAAAGGCCACTCAAACGACAAATACAACGACCTAGCCGACAGGCTAGCCAAGGATGCTTGTGGTATAAAATAGCTTACAAAGATTGTAGGGAAACTTTTAGCCTTTCTTGTTATACTTATAATAAGGAGGGCTTTTTATGAGGAAATTTTTTCGATTCATTAGAAATCTTATCTTGCTTGGGATTTTAATTTTTGGTATTTTTATTTTTATAAAATCTAATAAGAAAAAAGTTTTGTTAATTGGTTCAAGTCAAATGATTGGGTCTAGCTACTATGAAGTTGCGAGTTCTTATAATTATGAGATCCATATATTAACCGGGGTTCAGACAAATGAAGATACATCTAGAGATATTATAAAAAGTGTGGATGGGGTCATATTTGCAGGCGGAGATGACTTTGATCCCTCCCTTTACGGCTCGAATGCCTATGACCTTGTGGAAACCTATTCGACTGATCAAGATAGGTCGGACTTAGAACTTTTAGGCCTTGCTATTGAAGAAAGAAAGCCTATTTTAGGGATTTGTAGGGGCATGCAACTTATAAATATCTATTACGGAGGAAGCCTCTACGAAGACTTACCAAGCCAATTTGGGACTAGTATTTCTCACAGAGATGGGTCTGATGGTTTTGCCTATCATAGGATAAATTTTAATGAAAGCTCTAGGCTCTATCATAAATTGGGCGAGGAAAAATCTAGAGAGGTCAATTCCATGCACCACGAGGGAATAAGAACTTTGGCAAAGGGACTTCTTCCAACAGCCACAAGTGATGATGGTCTAGTTGAAGCTATAGAAAATCCCTACTACGATTCTTATATGATGGGAGTTCAGTGGCACCCAGAATATAGCTGGGGCAAATTTGATGAATTAACAAAAATAATTTTTGATGATTTTAGCAAGGCCTTATAGTAAGTATATTTTTCTATGAGAGTTTTAGGATATTATTGATAATTCAAATCTATAAGCAAAGGGTGATTTTGCAGAATAGGTAAATCTATTCTGCAAAATCGCTTTTTTTCTTATATATCTGTATCAAGCAATTAATTTTTACAGAAGTTTTTAAGTTGAGAATAAATTTTTCCACATTTTCCTTAAAAATAGGCTCACTTAATAAAGCTTATGAAATTAATATTTTTTTCTTAAGCAGCTTTGTATTTTATGATTTCTAAGTTCTTATTTTCTATTTTGGTTGCCAGTTTATTTAAGTTTAGTGCTATTGATA
>NZ_JAMXSL010000006.1:0-86670 GCF_026131715.1 Anaerococcus sp. NML200537
CATTAATAAGAAGATGATTAAAAGGACCATTAAAACCTTGGCACCCAAGGGCAAGATTTTAACTTCTTTTTCCCAATCTGTGCTCTTATACATTTTTTTCTCGTCTATATATGAACTTGTAAAGGACAAAGATTTTATATAATAGGTTAAATTTTCCTTAATTTTGATGATTTTATCTTTCAACTTCAATCCTTTTTGTATTTTCTAGAATAAGTTTATAATATTATCATTTTCGTCAACGTCTATATCAAGAGCATTTGGATGTTTTGGAAGGCCTGGCATAGTTAAGACCTTATTGAGATAGGCAACTATAAACCTTGATCCAGTCTTGATTTTAATATCAGAAACTGTGATTTCAAATCCTTCTGGTCTGCCCTTGATTTTTCCATCATCTGTTAGGGATGCTGGAGTTTTAGCCATACAAACTGGGAAATTTCTGTAACCAAGTTCGTCGATTTTATCAAGGACCTTCCTTGCTTCATCTGTAAAGTTAACCTTGACAGCACCGTAGATTTCCTTGGCGATGGTGTTGATTTTTTCTTCTGTAGATAGGTCATCTGGGTAGAGAAGTTTTACTTCTTCGCTATTTTCTTCAACTAATTTCACAAGTTTATTAGCAAGGTCAATAGCACCTTCACCGCCCTTGGCCCACACTTGGGTTAGGGAAAATTCTACGCCAAAGTCTTTTGCCCATTCTTCCATAAATTTAATTTCAGCTTCCGTATCTGTGACAAATTCATTGAGGGCAACTATTACTGGTAAGTTGTACTTTCTCATATTTTCCACATGCTTTTCAAGGTTTTTAACCCCTTCTTTTAAAGCTTCTAGGTTTTCTTCCTTAAGATTAGCCTCTTCTATCCCGCCATGAAGTTTTAAAGCCTTAATTGTTGCTACTACTACAGCTGCCTTTGGACGTAGGCCTGAAACCCTACATTTGATGTCTAAAAATTTCTCAGCACCAAGATCTGCCCCAAAGCCTGCTTCTGTTATTACATAATCAGAGTATTTGAGGGCTGTTTTTGTGGCTATTACTGAGTTACAACCATGGGCAATATTTGCAAAAGGACCGCCATGAATGATAGCCGGATTATTTTCTAAAGTTTGGACAAGGTTTGGATTTATAGCATCTTTAAGGATGGCTGTAATTACACCTTGAATCTTTAAATCTCTTACAAAAATCGGCTCATCATCTTCATTGTAGCCAATCATTATGTCAGCGATTCTATTTCTTAGGTCTTCTAAATCTTCTGCTAGGCATAAAATTGCCATAATCTCACTTGCAACTGTGATATCAAAAGAAGAATCTCTTTCGTCCTTGCCATTAGCATTGATTTTAATTCTTCTAAGGGCTCTTTCGTTCATATCCATGACATAGTTGAATAAAACTTCCTTAAATTTAAGCTCATTGCCCTGGAAGATGTGGTTATTAATCAGTGCCATAATTGCATTGTGGGCAGATGTTATAGCGTGGAAGTCTCCATTAAAGTGTAGGTTAATCTCTTCCATTGGTACAACTTGAGCAAAACCACCGCCTGTAGCCCCACCCTTTCTGCCTAGAACTGGGCCAAAAGATGGCTCTCTTAGGGCAACTGTTGATTTCTTACCAATTTTGTTTAGACCATCAGAAAGACCAACTGTCACAGTTGACTTACCCTCACCACTTGATGTAGGGTTGATAGATGTGACTAAAACTAAGTTTTTAGATAAATTATCAAAATCTGGCTTTCTTATCTTTGCCTTGTAATCGCCATATTTGATTAGATTTTCTTCAGAAATATTTATCTTTCCAGCAACATCTTCGATTTTTTCTTTCCTAGCCTCTAGGGATATCTCGTAATCTGTCTTCATTTATACCTCCTCTAGGGACATATGACCTATGTCCTTTCTAAAAAATAGGTTGTCACACTCTATTTTTTCTATATCTGCATAGGCTTTCTTGTAAGCCTGGTTTAAATTTTCCGCCTTAGAACATACTATTAGAACCCTTCCACCATTTGTGAAAATTTTTCCATCTTCGGCCCTTGTTCCCATATGAAAAACATGGGAATCTACCTTTTCTAGGCCCCTAATCTCAAAGCCCTTGTCATAACTTTCCGGATAGCCCTTTGATGCCATGACTATTCCAATATAAGCATCATCGTCAAATTCCACTTCAAAATCCTTGCCATCAATTACCTTCTCTGCTATATCATAAAGGCTTGATTTCATCGCCAAAAGCAGGATTTCTGTTTCTGGATCACCAAATCTAACATTATATTCTATAGTCTTAATTCCGTCTTTGGTTTTCATAAGACCTGCAAATAATATACCCTTAAATTCCCTTTTTTCCTTGATCATAGCCTTGGCAGTTGGTCTTAGGATTTTTTCCATTGCCTCGTCTATATCAGCCTGACCTATGTGCTTAATAGGCATATAGACGCCCATACCGCCAGTATTTGGCCCCTTATCGCCATCAAAGGCCCTCTTGTGATCTTGAACAATCTTCATTGGCACGACCTTATCGCCAGATACAAAGGCTAGGAGGGAAAATTCCTCACCCTCAAGGAATTCTTCTATTACAACTTCATTGCCAGCCTCGGCAAATTTTTGATTGACCATGATTTCTTTAAGAGCATCTTTGGCCATATCATAGTTTTGGGCTATTATTACACCCTTGCCGGCAGCTAGGCCATCAGCCTTGATTACAAGTGGGAAAGTTGATTTATCAAGGTAGGCTAGGGCCTTTTCATAGGATGTGAAAATTTCATAGGCTGCAGTTGGGATGCCATATTTTTTCATAAGATCTTTAGCAAAGGCCTTGGACCCTTCAAGAAGAGCTGCTCTTTTATTTGGACCAAATACTCTAATATTTTCTTTTTCTAAGATATCGACAATTCCATCTACAAGATAGGCTTCAGGGCCTACAAAAACTAGGTCGATTTTTTCTCTTTTACAAAAGCTTGCTATTTGATCATTTTTTAAATCGACACACTTTCCAAATTCAGCTACGCCTGGGTTTTCACCAGCCATAAAAATTTCATGGCCTTCCTTATATAATTTGTAAGAAATGGCAGCTTCCCTTCCGCCATTTCCCAATACTAGAACTCTTGCCATATTAATGTTTAAAGTGACGCATGCCTGTAAATACCATGGCTATACCATTTTCATTACAAGCATCGATTGATTCCTGATCACGAATTGATCCGCCTGGTTGGATGATGGCTTTTATATCGTGTCCCGCTGCTTCATCAACGCTGTCTCTGAATGGAAAAAAAGCATCTGAAGCAAGAACCGCACCCTTTGCCTTATCACCTGCTTGTTTGAAGGCAATTTCAGCTGCACCGACTCTGTTCATTTGACCAGCACCAACCCCTACTGTCTGACCATCTTTGGCAAGGAGGATAGCATTTGATTTGACGTGTTTTACAATCTTGTAGGCAAATTCTAAGTCTTTTAGGTCCTCTTGGCTAACCTTTGTTTCTGTAACTGTTTCAAGCTTGTCATAAACTGAATCATCATAGTCTTGAACAAGAATTCCACCCCTTACAGATTTTATTAATTTAGGGTTCTTGTCAGTTTTCTTTGGGATCTTATAAATTCTTACGTTTTTCTTCTTTTCTAGAATCTCTAAAGCCTCGTCTTCGTAGTCATAGGCTAGGATTATTTCTAGGAAGATTTCGTGCATTTTTTCGGCAGTTTGCTTGTCAACTGTACCATTTATAGCTACTATTCCACCAAAGATTGAAACTGGGTCTGCCTCAAAAGCCCTAGTCCATGCATCAAATACAGTTTTGCCTGTTGCAACTCCACATGGATTCATGTGTTTTAAGCCAACACATACAGTTTCATCAAATTCTTGTAAAATATCAAGAGCAGCTGAGGCATCTTGGATGTTGTTATAAGACATCTTCTTGCCATGTAATTGGACGCAATCCTTTAGGGAATAAGAAACTTCCTCATCAGATACATAAAAGGCTGCTTTTTGGTGTGGATTTTCCCCATATCTTAGCTCATCTTCTAGGGTGTAAGTTAGGGTCAATTTTTCATTTTCACCATTAATAGAATTAAAATAAGAAGCTATTAGACCATCATATTTAGCAGTCTTATTAAAAACTTTTCCTGCTAGTCTTTGTCTTGTTTCAAGGCTTGTCTCGCCCTTTTCTTCTAATTCTTTAATGATTTTTGGATAATCTTCTTTTTCTGTTACAACTGTCACAAATTTATAATTTTTGGCAGCAGACCTAAGCATAGAAGGACCACCGATATCGATATTTTCAATTATTTCTTCATGACTTACCCCTTCTTTTGCTAGAGTTTCTGCAAAGGGATAAAGATTTACGCAAATTAGGTCTATATAGTGGATGTCATTTTCTTTAAGCTCAGACACATGGCTTTTGCTATCTCTTTTTGAAAGTAGACCGCCGTGAACTTTTGGATGAAGAGTCTTTACCCTACCTTCTAATATTTCTGGAAAACCTGTGTAGTCTTCTATAGAAATGCAATCTACTCCTGCCTCTCTTAGGTGGTTTAAAGTTCCACCAGTAGAGATTATTTCAAAACCATTTGCTACAAGGCCCTTAGCAAAATCTGCCACTCCTATCTTATCACTTACGCTTATTAAAGCTCTTTTCATTTTTCCCCCTTTAAGATTTCTGCTGCTGTCTTTATATAAAGCCTATGCTCTATATCGTGCACCTGGCTTTCTATTTCATCTAAACTCTTACTATAATCAACTTTAAACTTATCTTGGGCTAGGATCTCTCCACCGTCTATCTCTTCATTTACATAATGGATGGTAACTCCAATGTATTCTTCCTTTGCTTCATAGGCTCTCTTAATTGATTCTATTCCCTTGTATTTAGGAAGAAGTGAAGGGTGGATATTAATGACCTTACCCTTATAAGCTTCAAGAAAATCTTTAGAAAGAATCCTCATATAACCTGCTAGAAAGATATAGTCTAGGTCTTTTATTTTTTCTAAAATTTCTTTTTCATAGGCCGCTTTGTTTTCATAATCTTTTGGATTAAAAACGAAGCATTCTATATTTTTATCTCCTGCTCTTTTTATAACTCTAGCACCTGGCTTATCACAAACCATAATTTCTATATCAGCTAGGCTTTTTATTTCATCTGAACTTGCTAAGGCTTCAAAATTTGTACCAGTGCCTGAAGCAAAGATTCCTATTTTTTTCATAGAAGGACTATCCCTTCCTCATCTGTGACCTCACCTAGGATAAAGGCATCCTCTATTAGGTCAAGGACCTTGTCTTTATCAGCATCATCTACAATTACTGCAAGGCCTACACCCATGTTAAAAACTTGATACATCTCATCGTGGTCGATTTGACCCTTTTCTTCAATAAATTTGAAAATTTCTGGAATCTCATAGGAATCCCTATAAATTTTCATACCTAGGCCTTTTTTAAGGGCTCTTGGAAGATTTTCTATAAAACCTCCACCTGTGATGTGGGAAATGCCAGAAACTTTTACATTTTCTAATAAGCTTCTTACTTCCTTGGCGTAGATCCTTGTTGGTCTCAAGAGAGCCTCTCCAAGAGTTTCTCCATTAAATTCATTATCTAGGCTTATATTTTCATCACTTAAAACTTTTCTTATTAAGGAGAAGCCATTAGAATGGAAACCTGATGAAGGAATGCCAATTACTGCCTGGCCAGGCTTGGTATTTTGAGCATTAATTAAGTCTTCTTTCTCAGCTGCACCTACTGCAAAACCTGCTATATCATATTCGCCTTCCTTATAAAAGCCTGGCATTTCAGCAGTTTCTCCACCTACAAGGGCAGCTCCCGCTTGTCTACAACCATCTGCTACACCCTTTACTATAGCTTCGATTTGAGCTGGGTCATTTTTGCCACAGGCAATGTAGTCTAAGAAGAAAAGTGGAATTGCACCTTGGGCAAGGATGTCATTTACACACATAGCTACTGCATCAATACCGATTGTATCGTGTTTATCCATATCAAAGGCAAGTTTTAGCTTAGTTCCTACCCCATCTGTTCCGCTTACTAGAACTGGATTTTTAAAGCCATAGGCTCCTAGGTCAAAGGCCCCACCAAAACTACCAATCATATCCATCATTCCCTTGTTTTTGGTTGACTCTACGTGTTTTTTTATTCTTTCAACTGATTCATAGCCGGCATTTAGGCTAACCCCTGCCGCCTTATATTTCTCGCTCATTTGCTCCCCTTTTTAAGTATTCTTTTTGTATATCTGTAAGTTCATCTTCAAATTCTTCCTTATAATTTCCAAGACCCTCTACATAATCACCTGTAAAAATATCAAGGGCGATTCCCTTATTAGGAGTGTCAAAATCAAAACCAACAGCTTCTTTAAGTCCGTCTACAGATATAAATTCCAAACTATCTGCCCCTATCAAATCCCTTACTTGCTCTTTTGTAAGGTTGGCTGCAATTAATTCCTTTGAGGTTTTCATATCAATTCCTGAATAAGAAGGAAAGACAATTTCTGGTGAACCTATCCTTAAGTGGACCTCACTTGCCCCAGCTTTTTTGAGCATGGAAATGATTCTCTTTGAGGTAGTGCCCCTTACTATTGAATCATCAAGAAGGATTACCCTTTTGTTTCTTACAACGTCAGAAAGAGCTGATAATTTCATCTTCACAGCTATGTCCCTAAGATTTTGACTAGGTTCGATGAAGGTCCTTCCTATATATTGGTTCTTAATAAGTCCCATCTCATAAGGAAGGTTTATTTCTTCTGCATAACCTGTCGCAAGGGATAGGGAAGAATTTGGCACACCAACTACTATGTCAGCATCAACTGGAAATTCTCTTGCCAAAACCCTGCCAGTATTTTTCCTAACTATGTGGACATTTTTGCCGAGTATAGTTGAGTCTGGTCTTGCAAAATAAATAAATTCCATTGATTCGATGGCAATATTTGAAGCCTCACAAAAGCTTCCAATCTCATATCCATCATCATCTATTTTTATAAATTCTCCTGCAGAAATATCCTTTAGAAATTCTGCCCCAATTACATTTAGAGCACAAGACTCAGAGGCGATTGTATAAGAATCATTGAGCCTACCAAGGACTAAAGGCCTGGTTGCATGCCTGTCTACTGCACCATAAAGGGCATCTTGTGTTAGTAGCATGACTGAAAATGATCCCCTAAGCTTATTTAAAGCTTCCTTGAATCTTTCTTCAATACTATCTTTTCTAGATCGTCTAATTAAATGCATGATTATCTCAGCATGGCTTGCTGAGTGGAAGACTGCTCCCTCATCTTCTAGCTTAGCCCTTAACATTCCCGCGTTATTTAGGTTTCCATTCATGGCTATGCCTAGGTGGCCATCGTTAAATTTATACAAAAGTGGCTCTATATTTTGAACGTTGGTGGAATTACCGCTTGAGTACCAAAGAGCACCCAAGGCGGAAGTTCCATCTATTTTTTCTAATTTTCCATTATCTTTAAAAACAGCTGCCAAGAGGCCAACATTCCTGTAGCCCCTAAGCCTAGTTCTTTCTGTTGAGACAATTCCTGCTCCCTGTTGACCCCTGTGTTGGAGGGCATGGAGGGCATAAAAGGCAACGCTAGGGGCCTTTTCTATATTCCAAATTCCAAACATCCTTACTCCTTAATAAATCTTATCTGGTGAAATATTTTACACCGTTTTTAAATATATCTTGTCTTTCTCTTATAGTTTGGGTCTTATAAAGAGTCTTGTATGATCTTTCAGAATGGCCCATCTTTCCTAAAATCAAACCATCCTTGCTGACCATCCCCTCTATAGCGTAGGCTGATCCGTTTGGATTGTACTTACCATTCATACTGGCATCTCCATCAGGGTCTACATATTGGAAGGCTGCTAGGTCCTTAAATTCTTCTATCCTATCGCCTACTAATCTTCCTTCGCCATGGCTTAGGACAAGTTCGTGTAGGTCATCTAGGTTAAAATCTTGGGTCCAAGGTGAATTTGTATTGGCACACCTTGTAATAGCTGTATCTGATATGTGCCTAAAGCCTGTATTTCTAAATAAACTTAAATCTTTTGAATCTAGGTCTCTAATTTCTCCATAAGGTATAAGTCCTGATTTTATAAGGGCTTGGAAGCCGTTGCATATACCAAGTATTAGCCTCTTATCAGCCAAGTGGCCATGAATTGCCTTTTTAACCTTGTCATTTTTTAGAATATTTACTATAAATTTGGCTGAACCGTCTGGCTCATCTCCTGCTGAAAATCCACCAGGAAAGGCTATTATGTGGGATTTTTTGATTTCTTTTACAAATTCATCTATAGAATCATTTATATCATTTGGCCTTGTATTTCTAAAAACAACTTGCTTAACACTCGCGCCAGCTTCTTCGAAGGCCTTTTGGGTATCATATTCTGAGTTTGTACCTGGAAATACAGGAATTACTACCCTAACATCATCTATCTTTTCCTTGTAGTATCTCTTCTCACTTCCTTGTATCGAAATATTTTCTGTCTTTTCGCCATCCTTGTTGTAATAGGTTGGATAAATCTCTTCAAGAGTTGACATATAGGCTTTTTCCGCTTCATCAAATCCTATTTCAATGCCATTTATAGAAATTTCTTCGCTTACCTTACCAATTTCTTTAAAATCAAGATCTGAATTTGCTTCGACAACTATTGAACATGGATTAAAGTCAAGAGCTGCATCATAGTCTATTGTAAAGCCTAATTTATTTCCAAGACCCATCTTAATTAAAGATGAAGAAACAGAACCAAAATCTTGGACATAGGCTGATACTACTTTTTTATCCTTGATATAAGCATTTAATTTTTCAAAATCTACCATGACTTTTTCTAGATTTGGATAAGCCTTGGCATCTTTTTCTATTTCTATGATGTATAGTTTATTGCCAATTTTTTTAAGGTCAGGAGTAATTACATCAGAAATTTTAATCGGTGTACAAGCAAAGGATATTAATGTTTCAACTACATTTATATCATTAAAGGATCCTGACATGGAGTCCTTACCACCTATGGCTGGTCTTCCAATTTCTTTTTGGGCAATGATTGATCCGAGCATGGCCTGGCTTACCTTTCCCCATTTTTTAGGGTCATCTAGGAGCTTTTCAAAATATTCTTGGAAGGAGAAATAAAGAGATTCCCTATTTCCACCAACTGCATAGACTTTTGCTACAGATTCTAAAACAGCATATATACTTGATAAGAATGGTGAATATTTTGATATCTTTGGTATAAAGCCGTAGGCCAGGATAGTTGCTGTATCTGGTGTTGAATAAAGGGTAGGAATAGCTGCAACTGAAGCTTGGACAGGTGTTATCCTTTCCTTGCCAGCAAATGGCATCATTACAGATTGAGCACCAACAGAAGCATCAAACATAGAAGCCATGCCTTTTTGGTTGGTGACATTTAAATCTTTTAGCTCATCAAGGATTGCTTCTTTAGTCACTTCTCTTTTAACAAAAGGATTTTCCCTTACATTGTCAACCAGTTCTGCCTTGGCGTGTTTTCTGACTCCTGCTGTTGCCAAAAATTCTGCGCTAAAATCTACAATTTTTGCGTCTCCGTAATACATTTCTAGGCGGTTTTTGTCAGTTATATTTGCCACATGAACGTATTCAATGTTTTCTTTTTGACATTCTTTTATAAAGGCTTCATAGTCTTTTTTATCAAGACCCACTGCCATTCTCTCTTGAGATTCTGATATGGCAATTTCTGTTGGATTTAGACCCTGGTATTTGGTTTTGACCCTATCAAGGAAGATTTCAATACCATCTGAAAGCTCGCCAATGGCAACAGATACACCACCCGCACCAAAGTCGTTTGATTTTTTGATTAATCTTGTGACTTCTGGCTTTCTAAAGAGTCTTTGAATCTTGCGTTCTTCTACTGGATTGCCCTTTTGAACTTGGCTAGAAGCAGTTGTTAAAGATGAATCATCGTGGATTACAGATGAGCCTGATGCTCCTTGGATACCATCACGACCAGTTCTTCCGCCAATCATCACGACAATATCACCAGGAACTAATTCTTCCCTCTTGTAGTCCCCATCTTTTACAGCTCCGACAACAGCTCCTACTTCCATGGTTTTAGCTACATAGGATGGGTCGTAGATTTCTCTTACAAAGGTTGTTGCAAGACCTATTTGGTTGCCGTAAGAGGAATTTCCTAGGGCCTTACCCTTAGAAATTTCTACTTGAGCAAGCTTATTTGCAAGGGTATCTTCTCTTTTTTCTAGGATATTTCCCGCACCTGACACTCTCATAGCCTGGTAAACATAGGACCTACCGGAAAGCGGATCTCTTATAGCCCCACCTATACAGGTAGATGCCCCACCAAATGGCTCGATTTCTGATGGGTGGTTGTGGGTTTCATTTTTAAATTGGATGAGCCATTTTTCTTTCTTGCCCTTATTTTCAATATCTGTAAAGAAGGAACAAGCGTTAATTTCCTCACTCACTTCTATATTTTTATCACCAAGGACCTTTATATGATATTTGCCAATAATTGATGCCATATCCATAAGTCTAACAGGCTTTGTAATTCCAAGTTCCTCTCTTAAGGATAAGTAATAATCAAAGGCTGCTTGCATTTCATCTTGAAATAGTTTTGAATTAATTTTAACTTCATCAAGACTTGTCTCAAAGGTTGTGTGCCTGCAGTGGTCTGACCAAAATACGTCTAGGACATAGATTTCAGTTTCACTTGGGTCCCTGCCTTCTTTTTTGTAATGGTCTTGAATGAATTCTAAATCTTCTAGATCAAGGGCAAGGGATAGGTCTTTGATAAGGTCTTCTAGTTCATTCTTGCCATAGTCCCTAAAACCAGTCAAATCTCTTAATGGCTTCATTTGAGAATCTATTGAAAAATCCATCTTAGAAAGGTCTTTTTCTGAAGACTCGATTGGATTTATTAGATATTTTTTTATTTCTCCTAATTTTTCCTCAGAAACTTCCCCATCAATTACGACAAGCTTGCCTGCCCTAACTAAGACATCTGCCTTATCATCAATTAATTTTAAAGCCTGCATAGCAGAGTCAGATCTTTGGTCGTATTGAGCTGGGAGAGTTTCGTAGGCTATGTAAGTTTTGCCATTAAGGTCAATGTCTTCAAAAACCTGATCTATCATTACTTCTGAAAACACTCTTTCTTTTGCCTTTTCATACAAGTCTTCTGTTATATTGTAAAGGTCATAGATTACGTAAGTTTTAAGATTTTTTATAGCAAGTTTAAAATCTCTATTCAAAAGATTTTTAAGATTTTCACTTTCCCTGTCATAGGCTGGTTTTTTTTGTACAAATATTCTCTTATTCAAAGTCATCCTCCAAATATACATTTCCTAAAAAGTTCATGTGACCGATTTTCCTATTGTGGCGAGCTTCCTTTTCGTATAAGTGAAGATAGCCTTGTTTTTTTGTGATTAAATTTATAAAATATTCTTCATTTTGGCCTAGGATATTATATAAAGTTGCTTCCCTATTTTCGATTTTTCCTACTTTTAATCCGCAAATACCCTCGATGTGGGCCCTAAATTGAGATTTAGTTGCAGATTCCTGGGTAATGTGACCTGAATTGTGGACCCTTGGTGCAATTTCATTAAAAATAACTTCCCCATTTGAAATAAAATACTCTACAGTTAGGACTCCATAATAATCATTGTCAGCTAGAATTCTTTTTGTATAGTCAATTGCCTTAGCCTCTTGGTCTTTGCTAATCCTTGGAGGAATATTTGACCTATAGAGGATATTGTTTCTATGTTCATTTTCGACCACAGCTACAATCTGAATTCCTTCGATATCTTTGACAGCCACTACAGAAATTTCCTTATCAAGGTCAATTAGCTCTTCAAGGATAGTATCTTTTTCTACTTCTTCATTTGAAGAAATAATTTTTTGTCCCTTGCCATCATAGCCAAATCTTGTAGTTTTCATCACATATTTGCCATCAATATTGTAATCATCCTTATTGGCATCAAAATATTTTACAGTAGGAATCCCCAAGGACTTGGCATATTCCTTTTCTGTAAGCCTATGCTGGCTTATTTCTAAGAGTCTTGATGATTGGACGAAATTATATTTATTTTCAAGCTTCTTATAAGAAGCTATGTCGATATTTTCAAACTCAAAAGTCACAACATCGCTCATCTGGCATAATTTTTCAATATTTTCGTATACATTAAAAGCACTATGGATAAAACAATCTGCAAATTTTCTTGCGCAGGCGTCTTCACCTGGATCTAGAATTGCAACCTTATAGCCCATTTCTTTTGCGCTCATAGCTAGCATTCGTCCAAGTTGGCCGCCACCGATTATACCGATAGTGCTTTTTGGTAATATAGTCTGAATCATAATTTCATATCTTCCTTTACTATATTTTCTAATTCAATTTTAAAATCCCTGTATTTTTCAGCTAATTTTTCATCATTTATAGCCAGAATTGCAAGGGCTGTAATAGCAGCGTTTTTTGCACCTGCCTCTCCTATAGCCATGGTTGCAACTGGCACACCATATGGCATTTGTACAATAGAAAGAAGCGAGTCAACGCCGTTTAGGGTAGATGATTTTATTGGGACACCAATCACAGGTAGAGTAGTTGACGCAGCAACCATACCTGGTAAATGTGCAGCACCACCAGCTGCAGCAATTATTAGGCTGTATCCATTTTTTCTAGCATTTTTAGCAAAGTCAACCATCAACTCTGGCGTCCTATGCGCGCTAACAACCCTCTTGTCGTAATCAATGCCGAACTTATCAAGCACAGCACAACACTCTTTCATAGTCTTATAGTCAGATTTTGAACCCATAATAACAGCTACTTTTGACATTTTAACTCCTTAACTTTTCTTCTACAAAATTAATATATCTATTTTATTATTTTTTTCAATAGCTAAAGCAAAAATAAATTTTTAATCACAAACTTGACAAATTATTCTTAATAAATAAAATTTACTTGTAAGAAAGTTCTAAATATTATATCGTAATTGTAAAAATTCTAAAGGAGACTATGATGGATTTAATTTACAAGGGCAAAACAAAGGATATTTATAGCCTTGAAAATGGCAATATCTTGATGAAATTTAAGGATGATGTAACAGGCAAGGACGGAGTTTTTGATCCAGGCGAAAACCAAGTTGGTCTTTCAATTGATGGTGCTGGCAAGGCTGGACTAAGGATGACAGAATTTTTCTTTAACAAACTAAATGAAAAAAATATCCCAACCCATTATGTTGCTGCAAATATTGATGAAAATACTATGGAAGTTAAAAAAGCTAAGGTTTTCGGTAAGGGTCTTGAATTTATCTGTAGGTACAGGGCAGTAGGATCTTTTTACAAAAGATATGGCAAATACATAGAAGAAGGTGCACCACTAGATGCTTTTTTTGAAATAACAATCAAAGATGATGCTGCAGGCGATCCTACAATTTCTAAAGACTGCCTAGAAGCCCTAAATATTGCGACAGCCGATCAATACGAAGAACTAAAAAGACTTACAAAAGAAATTTGTGGTCTAATCCGTGATATTCTAAAAGAAAAAGGCCTTGATCTATACGATATAAAATTAGAATTTGGTCTTGATGAAAATAATAATATCTTATTGATAGATGAAATCTCAGGCGGAAACATGAGAGTTTATAAGGGCGAAGAATACATCGAACCCCTTAAACTTTCAGAATTGGTCCTTAAATAAAACTTTATCCCTCTGGCACTTTGCCAAGAGGGATTTTTTATAATTTACTAAGACAAAAAGCAGGCAAAGGCCTGCTCTTTTTTTAAAATGATATTCTAAAAATAACTGCTATCAAACATAAGATAACTGCTAATGGAACATATAGAAATTTACCTATATTGTACCAAGTATTTCCGTATTGTTTTTTAGCGCCTAGGTTAATTGCTCCAAGAAGCTGATCTTTTTTCAAGATCCAGAACCAAGTTATAGCACCAATCATCGCCCCTATTGGTATAACGTAGATTGAGATAAAGTCCATAAATGGTCCCCAGCTGCTAATCATTTCCATATTTACACCTATAGCAAAAACGACAAGGCCTATTAAAAATAAAACTAGATTACGTTTTAATTTTGGGTGCCTTTGCATGAGAGATTCTGCTACTACCTCAAACATATTCTGAAGGGATGATATACCACCAAAGACAACTGCAACATATAAGATAATAGCAAAAACTCTACCAAAGCCCATATCTTGTAAGATTGTAGGTAGGACTTGGAATAAGAGCCCTGGCCCACCTGCCTGGTCCATGTTGTAGACAATTATTGCTGGAATCATTACAAAAGAAGCAAGCATGGCTGCTACAGTATCTAGAAATCCTGTCATTTTTGAAGATGAAATTATGTCTTCATCATCAGATAGATAAGCACCTACAACTAGCATACCAGATCCAGTTACTGATAGGGAGAAAAAGGCTTGGCCCATGGCCATAAGAATTGTTCCCCAATTTAGCATTTCTTTATCAAATCTAAACATGTACTTGTATCCCTCAAAGGCATTAGGAAGAGTTAGGATCCTAATGGCAAGGATTACAAAAAGCACAAAGAAAGCCGGCATCATGATTTTATTAGATTTTTCAATAGTAGATGCACCACCAATACAAGAAATTAGGGTAATAGCTATGATAAAAAAGTGGTAAGGAACCACTGAGAAAGGCTTCATAGAAAAACTATCAAAGTAGCTTGTCGTATCTACAGTTAAAAGTGAACCGGTTAGAGAATCTACCAAGGCTTTTAAAACGTAGGCAACAATTACTGCATAACCAATAGCAATCATTAGAGATCCAATAAGTGGAATGTAACCAATAAATTTGCCTAAGATTGTATCTTCCTTGCGACTTTTAAATGCCTTTTGGTAGGCACCAAGAGTACCTGTGTGAGCATACCTACCTACTGCAAACTCACTTGCAAGGCCACAGTAAGCAAAAATACTTATAAAAAATATGTAGGCAATTAAAAAAACTATTCCTCCCTTTTGAAACTTGTATGGAAAGCCCCACACATTTGCCATTCCCACGGCAGAACCAACCGCCGTTAGGATAAAACCTAATTTCGATGAAAATTTGTTCATAATAGCTCCTTATATAAAATTATTTATTTAACTTTATTTATACAAACTTTGTATATATACTCCTATACTGGGGTAAAGTATATTATGTATTATATAGCTTAAAAAACAAAATTCAAATAAAATTTTTTATATAAAAAAAGCTAGGCAAGCTAGCTTTAATGACTTATTATCGACAAGATACAAATAATAATTACAAGAGGTGTATAAATGTACCTGCCAATCTTAATAAATTTTTCACTTTGTTTTTTCTTTGCTCCCTTATTTATTTCATTTAAAAGAACATTCTTATCCATAACATAAAACCAAATTATAGAACCAGACACTGCTCCTAGTGGGATTATATAGTAGAGGGTGATGTCCATAAAAGGCTCCCATACTCCAATTGGGTGGAGAAATACTCCTAGCATAAATACAAAGCTACCCACAAGGCCTAGAGCAAACTTATCTGATATTTTCAATTTCTTAACCAAAGTATCTCCGACAGATTCAAAGATATTTTGTAAAGATGTAAGTCCTGCCATAATTATCGCTAGATAAAACAAACAAGCAAAGCCCCTACCTATTGGAATATTTGCAAATATGGTCGGTAGGATATGAAAGATTAGTTCAGGACCCTTGGCATGGCCCATTTCAAAAACAACTATGGCTGGAACAATTATAAAGGCTGAAAGTAAAGCTACTAATGTATCAAATATAGCTGTAAGCTTTGAATCTACTACTACATCTTGATTATCAGCTAGCATCCTTCCCATAAAGATCATACCAAAACCAGTTATAGAAAGGGCAAAAAGCGCATCGCCCATGGCAGAAATCGCCGTACCTATAGAAAGGTTTTCAAGGTCAATCCTAAATAGTAAGCTATAACCTTCTTCAATTCTTTCAAGCCCACTCATCCTTATCATCACTATAATATATATGACTATCATAGTAGGCATGAGGATGGAGTTTATTCTTTGCATTGATTTAAAGCCACCAAGACTCATTACTATCGCTACAATTACTATTACTAGGTGAGTTTCTATTACTGCGAAGGATCTGGATGAGAAATTTTCAAACCAGATGCTTGAGCTTGTTGTGGCAAGTGTTCCATTTAAGGTATCTATGAAAGCCTTTGCCACATAGGAAACTATAATAGTATAACCAATTGCTATGATAAGAGAAATTACCATAGGTATGTAACCATAAAAACTTGCTGTTTTTGAGCTTTTGTAATTGGTCTTTATAGCTTTTTCATAAGAACCTACAACTGATCCCTTGCCCATTCTGCCTATGGCAAATTCACTAGATAGGCCTACATAGGCGAAAAGACTTATAAAAAACAAATAAAATATCAAAAAGAAGAGTCCGCCCTTATGGAATTTATAAGGAAAGCCCCAAACATTGGCCATACCGACTGCAGAACCTGCAGCCGATAAGACGAATATGGTCTTGGATTTAGTTTTTGGAAGCTTCATAACTTATCCTTGGTATTTTTTCTCTATTTCTGCTATAAGCTTTCTATCGTTGAAATAATCAATTCCCATGGCCGCTTTAACTTGGTTAAGCTTCTCGCTTCCCTTGCTTCTGGCTTCCTCACTTCCCCTCTTAAGTATGTCAAAGACCTCATCTATGTGTTGTTCATAGTAGGCTCTTTTTTCCCTAATTGGGGCAAGTTCTTCTTCAAGGACCTTGATTAAAAATTTCTTGCACTTAACATCACCTAGGCCTCCCCTTTGGTAGTGGTCCTTTAGCTCGTCAAGATTTTTGTATTCTGGCAAATATTTTTCAAAATGACTATCATTTGAAAAAACATCTAGGTAGGTAAAGACAATATTTCCCTGAACCTTACCTGGGTCGTCGATATTGATATGGTCTGGGTCTGTGTACATACTCATGACCTTTTTCTTTACATCCGCCTTAGTGTCTGCTAGGTAGATGGCATTGCCTAAGGACTTGCTCATTTTAGCTGCCCCATCTATGCCTGGCATACGGCGAGCGATTTTTTGATCAGGGAGGACTGCCTTTGGTTCTATAAAGACCTGGCCATAGATATTATTAAAACTTCTTGCTATCTCTCTTGCCTGCTCTAGCATTGGCTCTTGGTCCTCACCAACAGGCACTATATTGGCATCAAATAATAGAATGTCTGCTGCCTGGCTTACAGGATAGATCAAAAATCCTGCTGGAAGGCTGGTTTCAAAATTTCTTAGCTTTATCTCACTTTTTACAGTCGGATTTCTTTCAAGCCTTGATAGGGTTACAAGGTTTAGGTAGTAAAAAGTAAGTTCTGTTAGTTGTTCTATCTGTGACTGGACAAAAATTGTCACCTTTTCTGGGTTAAGACCAACACTTAAGTAATCAAGAGCAACCTCGATAAGGTTTTCACGAATTTTTGCTGGATTGTCAAAATTATCTGTTAGGGCCTGGCTATCTGCAATCATGACATACATCTTGTCAAAGTTTCCTTCATTTTGCATTTTCACCCTGTTTTTAAGGCTGCCTACATAATGGCCTAGGTGGAGTCTACCTGTTGGCCTATCGCCTGTTAAAATTATATCTCCCATTTCTTCTCCCTTCATGTAAAAAAGAGGGACCGTCGCAGAATGAATAAATCGTCCCAAATCATTAGAGGAACCTCCACGAAAATTTTGCCTCAACGAGCCGGCAGGCTAGGCCAAAAATTTTCTATGAGAACCCTCTAATGATGGGACGATAGTTATTCATAGTTTTGCAACAGCCCCTATTAATTTTCATTTTTTGCTAGATAAGCATCTATAAAGCCCTGGATATCGCCATCCATTACAGCTTCTACATTTCCCATCTCATAATTTGTCCTGTGGTCTTTGACCATGGTGTAGGGTTGGAAAACATATGATCTTATCTGGCTACCCCAGGCAATTTGTGAATATTTGCCTTGGATATCTTCTATTTTTTCTCTTTTTTCTTCTTCCTTAATCTGGATAAGTTTTGATAGAAGAAGCTTCATTGCAGTTTCTTTATTTTGCATTTGGCTTCTTTCAGCCTGACTTGATGCGACTACTCCTGTTGGAATGTGGGTTATCCTTACGGCTGAGTCAGTCTTATTGACGTGCTGGCCGCCTGCCCCACTTGCCCTATAGGTGTCAATTCTTAGGTCTGATGGATCGATTTCTATTTCATTATCATCATCAAGCTCTGGAAAGACATCCACTGATGAGAAGGATGTGTGACGTCTTGATTGGCTATCAAATGGTGATATCCTTACTAGCCTGTGAACGCCTTTTTCTGCCTTAAGATAGCCATAGGCGTAAGGGCCTTGGATATAGAGGGTCGCAGACTTTATTCCGCCTGCTTCCTCATTGTTTATATCCTGGACTTCTACCTTGTAGCCTCTTTTTTCGGAATATCTAGTATACATCCTATAAAGCATGTCTGCCCAATCTGTTGCTTCAAGACCACCAGCACCTGCATTTATTGATAGGTAGCAGGAGTTTTTGTCATACTCACCATCTAGTTGGGTCTTTAGCTTCATAGATTTGATATCTTTTTCAAGCTTTTTGAGGTTATTGTCTACTTCTTCTAAAGTTTGAATCTCATCTTCATCGCTTAATTCAACTAGGCCAATCAAATCTTCATTATCTCTTAGGCTTGCTTCTAGATTTTCATAATCTTCTAGGTCGCTTTTCTTGTCAGATAAGTCTGCCATTATCTTTGATGCCCTATCTGAATCATTCCAAAAATCTTCTTTGATTGATTCTTTTTCTAGGTCTGCGATTTCTTTTTTAAGACCAGCTGGGTCAAAGACTATCTCCGATTAAGTTTAAGATTTCGCTTAAGTTTTTGATTTCTTCTTTTAGTTCAAATATTTCTCTCATCTTATCTCTTTACATTTGATTTTGAAGCTTCACGTTCTAATCTACGACGTTCTGCCCTGTTAAGATTTGCCTCATCATCTGAATTATCTAATTCTTCTAGACTTTCATCTTCTGGAACTAGGACTTGTTTTCTTTGGATGTTTTGTCTCATTTCAACATTCATCATAAACTTAACTGTGTCTTCTTGGATAGATCTAGTCATCTCTTCATACATGTCGAAACCTTCGTTTGTGTAGGCTCTTACTGGATCTTCTTGACCCATTGCCCTTACACCGATTTCTTTTCTCATTTGATCCATAGCATCTATGTGATCCATCCATTTTTGATCTATTACCCTTAGAAGGATTACTCTTTCTACTTCTCTCATAGCTTCAGGGCCAAATGTTGCCTCTTTGTCAGCATATTTTGCAAGAGTTGCTTGGGTTATATATTCAATCAGATTTTCTTGAGTGTATGAATTAATATTTTCAAAGTGTAGTTGGGTTACTGGTACTCCTAGTCCGTTTAGGTAGTTTAGAAGGGCAGTCATTTCCCAATTTTCTGGTTTTACTTGTGGGTTGGTAAAGCTAAATACCGCTTCTCTTATGATATTTTTGATCATATCGATAATAGTTTCTTTCATGTCTTCGCCCATAAGAACTTCACGTCTTTCGTTGTAGATTATAGTTCTTTGTTTGTTCATGACATCATCGTATTGTAGGACTCTCTTTCTTGTTGCGAAGTTGTTTGCTTCTACTCTTGTTTGAGCCTTTTCGATTGATCTAGAAACTAATTTTGAAACTATTGGTTCATTTTCATCAAAGTTGTATGAATCAACAAATTTAGCTACTGCTTCACCACCATTTAGTCTGATTAGGTCATCTTCTAGTGATATGAAGAATCTTGACTTACCAGGGTCACCTTGTCTACCTGAACGTCCTCTTAACTGGTTATCTATACGTCTTGATTCATGTCTTTCTGAACCAATTATATATAGGCCACCAACATCTATTACTTCTTTTTCCTCAGCCTTTATTTCAGGTCTAAAGATATCTTTGTAGTGTCTATATTTCTTTCTGATATCAAGAATTTCTTGGTCATCTGTAGCTGAGAAAGAATCAACTTCTTCAAGTAATTCTTCAGAAGTTCCCTCTCTTCTTAGCCTTTGTTTGGCCATGAAGTCTACGTTACCACCAAGGGTTATATCTGTACCACGACCAGCCATGTTGGTTGCAATTGTAACTGCACCTAGACGACCTGCTTGAGCAACAATTTCTGCTTCTCTTTCGTGATTTTTAGCGTTTAGTACTGTGTGTTTGATGCCAGCTTTCTTTAGGGCATCTGATAATCTCTCACTTGCTTCAATTGAGATTGTACCAACAAGGATTGGTTGACCTGTTGCGTGAACCTTGTTTATTTCGTTTATGATAGCATTGAATTTACCACGTTCATTTATATAAACATAGTCTACATCATCGACCCTTTGTACTGGTCTATTTGTAGGAATTTCTACTACGTCAAGCTTGTAAATTTCATCAAACTCGTCTTCTTCTGTCTTTGCAGTACCAGTCATACCTGAAAGCTTATCATACATTCTAAAGTAGTTTTGGAAGGTAATTGTAGCTAGGGTCTTGCTTTCTGCCTTAACTTCTACACCTTCTTTTGCCTCTATAGCTTGGTGAAGACCATCTGAGAATCTTCTACCTTGCATGATACGTCCTGTAAATTCATCTACGATTTCTACTTCGCCATGGTTTACAACATAGTCAATATCTCTTGTCATTGTTGTGTTTGCCTTAAGGGCGTTGTTGATATAGTGAGATAGCTCTAGGTTTTCAGAGTCTGATAAGTTTTCGATACCAAAGAATTGTTCAGCCTTCTTTGTACCTTTTTCTGTAAGGTTTGAAGTTTTTCTCTTCTCATCTACTAAGAAGTCTACATCTTCTACCTTAAACTCCCTATCAAATGGGTCTATATCAGCATCCTCATTAGGATCGATTATCCTACCTTCAAGGGTTTGAATAAATTCATTTGCCTTTTGATAGGTATCTGTTGATTCATCGCCTTGGCCTGAGATAATAAGTGGTGTTCTAGCCTCATCTATAAGGATTGAGTCAACCTCATCGACTATAGCGTAGTTTAAGCCGCGTTGTACCATGTCATCTTTGTAGATAACCATGTTATCTCTTAGGTAGTCAAAACCAAATTGGTTGTTTGTACCATAGGTAATATCAGCGTTGTAGTTTTCTTTTCTTTCGCTATTTGTAAGTCCGTAAATAATACAACCAACACTTAGACCAAGCCATGTATGAACTTTACCCATCCACTCTTGGTCACGCTTAGCTAGGTAGTCGTTTACTGTTACTACGTGGACACCCTTTCCTGAAAGAGCGTTAAGATAAGATGGAAGTGTTGCTACAAGAGTCTTACCTTCACCTGTTTTCATCTCTGCTATCTGTCCATTATGTAGTACAATACCACCTAAAAGCTGTACAGGATAATGTTTCATGCCTAATACCCTGTCACTTGCTTCTCTAACTACAGCAAATGCTTCTACTAAAATATCATCTAATGTTTCGCCGTTTTTTAATCTTTCTTTAAATTCTACTGTTTTATGTTTTAACTGATCATCAGTTAACTTTTGCATATCTTCATCTAGTGCTAGAATCTTATCGACAATCTTTTTATTTTGTTCGATTTCTTTTTGACTAAATGACTTAAATAAATTAAATAATGCCAAATTTTTCACCTTCCAATTCTTTACTTATCCTACCCTTATTATACAAAATTTCAATCATTGCTAAGCTTTAAGTCTGTAAATATATCCCATCTTTATTTGATGAAAATACCTTGTAAATTTTCCGTAAAATAAATAATAATTATTATAGTCCACTATTTATTATATAGGCTTAATTTACATTATTCAATAGGAGTTTATAATAATATAAAAAGGACCCGAAGGTCCTAATTATTTTTTATATATGTTATAAATAAATCTCAAAGATTTATAAAAATCATTTAGTTGGTACTATCATACCATAGTCGCCCTTTCTTCTCTTGTAGACGACTCTAATTTCCATATCACTAGCATCTTGGTAAACAAAGAAATTATGATTCAATAGTTCCATTTGAAGAATAGCTTCCTCAGCACTCATTGGTTTGACAGGAATAGATTTTTCTCTAGCAATTTTGATTTCTTCTTCATCTTGTTTTTCTTCGTCAGATTCATATAAATCTAATGCCTCAAATTTGATTGATTCTCCTGTCTTCCTGTCTCTTTGTAGTCTTGTCTTATGCTTTCTGATTTGTCTAACTAAGGCATCTATAACCCTATCGATAGCATTTTGGTAAGACTGATCTGCTGCTTCTGCACGAAGTATTGTGCCATTGTCTAAAAATACAGTAGCCTCCACCTCAAAATCTACACCTTCCTTAGCAAATTTCAAATCAAGCTCTTCTTCTTCGTGGAAGTATTTATCTAACCTATCAAATTTTTTCTCAGATTCTCTTGTGATGTCATCTGTTAGATTAAAATTCTTAGCTTTGATATTTAGTTTCATAATAACCTCCTATTGTCTTTTTATTTATATACCCACAAACCTTTTCCTCTAATCTTTTTTTTATTTTATCGTATAATATAAATATAATTTACAAAGGAGAATTTATGACTGAAATAAAAGATATTTTAAGCTACGACTTTCTTTCAGAATTAGTAGTTTCTAATGATGGCAACAAAATCGCCTATAAAAAAACTAAAGCAAATGAAAAAGACAATAAATACGACACAGATCTTTTCGTCTATGATAAGAAATTAGAAAAATCATACAGGCTAACAGATTCTGGAGACAATCCTATTTGTAGCTTTGACAAAGAAAATAATCTAATCTATAAAAGATATAATGATGATAAAACTGATAGCTTCTACATCTCAGATGGGGCTGGCCTTGGAGAAGAACTCTTTAAGCTAGACCTTGATGTCAAGTCTATCAAATGGCTAAGAGATGACATTTTCCTAATTTCTGCAAGCAAGAAAAAATCAAAAGAAGAAAAGGAGACAGATAAGGAAAATTCATACTTCAAAGAACTAACCACCCTTCCCTTCTGGTTTAATGGAGTAGGTTTTTTAAAAGATTCCACCACCTATTATTATCTTTACAAGCTTTCTGATAAGTCCCTTACAGAAATTTTAAAATCTGATAAAGATAATAGCGTAGGCATCCTTGATATAGATGACAATATTGAAAAAATCGTCTATACAAGAAATCATGAAGATTCAAATAGGGTCATGGAGTTTCTTGATTCTATAATTTTAAAAAATTTAAAAACCGGCGAAGAAAAAATTCTAAGCGAGAAATCTCACTCAATTTATACAATAAAATTTTTAGAAAATGAAATAGTTTTTGTTGGAAGTGATTTAAAATCAGGCGGAATAAATGAGGACTGCTTCATTTACAAAATAGATGGTGAAGGAAAAATCTCAAAAATAAATGACGATGACTTTGACAAGTCCTTTGGCAATTCCATAGGAACTGACGCCAGATTTGGGGCAGCTAAGACCTTCCAAGTCAAGAGTAATAGGCTATACTTTGTAGTAACAGAAAAGGAAGAATCCAAGCTTTATTCAATAAACTTAAAGGGTGACCTCCGTTTAGAACTTGATGGTTGTGTAGAAGACTTCTCTGTTACAGATGATGATATATATTATCTAGAAATGGCAAAAGATAGCCTATCTGAGCTTAAGGAAAAATCTACTGGCAAAAGCTTGGTCGAAAATAAAATCAAAAGCCCTGTCTACCCTATAGAAGAATTTAATTTTGAATCTAATGGCGACACCCTAAAAGGCTATGTCCTATTGCCAAAAGACTTTGATAAAAATAAAAAATACCCATG
The DNA here is from genome assembly GCF_026131715.1 of Anaerococcus sp. NML200537. Lineage (NCBI taxonomy): Bacteria > Bacillati > Bacillota > Tissierellia > Tissierellales > Peptoniphilaceae > Anaerococcus > Anaerococcus sp. NML200537. Next base: position 23,728 of record NZ_JAMXSL010000006.1, read on the forward strand.
TCTACTTTCTGTTCACGGCGGACCAAAGACAGAATTTTCTGACATCTTCCACCACGAACACCAGACCTTTGCCTCAAATGGCTATATGGTAATCTATACCAACCCACACGGCTCAAGCGGAAATGGGGTCAAATATTCAGACATAAGAGGTAAATATGGCGATATTGATTTTTCTGATCTTATGAATTTTACAGACCTTGCCATAGAAAAATATCCCCAAATAGATCCTGACAGAATGGCTATTTATGGCGGATCTTATGGTGGTTTTATGACCAACTGGGCAATAGGCCACACAGATAGGTTTAAGGCAGCTTGTGCCCAAAGGTCAATTTCAAACTGGACCAGCTTTTATGGGGTAAGTGATATAGGCTATTATTTTGCAACAGACCAAACCGCATCAAACCCATACGATAGCCTTGATAAAATGTGGGACCAATCCCCAATCAAATACGCTGATAAGGTAAAAACCCCAACCCTCTTTATCCATTCAGACGAAGACTACCGCTGCCCACTTGAGCAGGGCCTACAGATGTATAATAGGATAAAACTAAATGGAGTAGATACAAAGATGTTCCTATTCCATGGAGAAAACCACGAACTATCCAGATCTGGCAAGCCAAAGGCAAGGATTAAAAGGCTTACAGAAATTAAAAACTGGTTCGATAGGTATTTAAAAGATGAAGATATCAAAGAGTAAAAGCAAAGATTTCCTAAAAAATCTAATAAATAGGCTCAAAGAACACGATATAATGACCTACTCGGCAGCCCTTTCCTTTTATTTCCTGCAAGCCTCCATCCCATTGATGATGGTAGTAGTGCAGGCAATATCAACCTTTTTAAAGGGCAATGAGACAGTCATTTATCAATTTTTGGACCTATTTCCAAAGACAAGTGCAGATTTAATCCTAAGAGCCCTAAATATAATAATTGAATCTAGCCAATCTGCAGCAGTCACAACCCTAACAGTTATTTTCGCCCTATGGTCAGCCACAAGTGGTGTAGATAAGCTAATAATGGCAATAAACCATGCCTATGGTCTAAGCCACCAGTCAAAGGCCATTAAGCAAAGACTGATGAGTGTTGTCTTTACAATAGTCTTCATAGTCTTTATAATGTTCCTCTTGGTCTTTCAAATATATGGACCACAACTTTTAAACATACTTGACCACAAGATAATTGGTACAATAAGTAATTTCTTTGGCAGTGATGTGGAGGCAATCATTGAGTTTCTATCATCGCCAATCTTTACCATCCTAACCCTAGCTGTCCCATTATTTTTGATGTCAGCAGCCCTTGGCATATTTTATAAGTATGCCCCAGGCAACTCAGAAAATAGGATACCATTTAAGCAAGCCCTTGCAGGTGGTGCCTTTACAACCATAGCAGTCTATGTAACTAGCTTTGCCTATGCATTTTTTACAAATAATTATTCAAATAAATCCCTAATCTATGGAGCCCTTTCTGGAATCCTAGCCCTCTTTATCTGGCTACTAATCGTATCAGCCCTACTCATAGTAGGAGCTGAGGTCATAGCAGCCTTTAGGGAAGGCTATAGAGACGAATATTTTGCCAAAGATTTAAATGAAGAGGATGATAAGGAAAGTGTCATAGACAAGGCCTTTGAAGCCATAAAGGAAAAAATACATGAAAAGTGAGTTCAGGAGATTTTTCCTAAATCTCAGACGAGAAATGGATGATAAATATATAAAAAATATGTCAGATAAAATTTGTGAAAATCTCCTTAAATCTGATATTTATAAGGATAGCCAGACAATCTTTGTCTATGTATCCATGGCAAAAGAAGTGGAAACAAGAAATCTAATAAAAAAAGCCCTAGCAGATGACAAGGATATCTATGTGCCAAAAATCATAGATAAACAGATGAAGGCTTGTAAATTAAATGACCTAGATGACCTTGAGCTTGGACTTTTTGGTATTCCTACAAGTAGGGATAATGACTTTATAGAAAATCCAGACCTAACCATCACCCCTGGCCTATCTTTTGATGAGGAAAAAAATAGGCTCGGCTATGGTGGCGGATATTATGACAAGTTTTTCGCCAAAAATAAAACAATAAAAGCAGGGCTTATGATCTCAGATTTTCTATCCATAAAGCTTCCGATAGAAAATACTGATGTCAAAGTAGATTTTATAATCACAGAAGAAAAAATTTACTAGATCAAATCCCTAATTATCAAGCTTTATTTCATACTTGCTAAGATTTTGTTAAAAATATATTTGACAGAATAAAAAAAACTATGTATAATCGAAACATAGAAAATAGACTATGAGAAGAAAAGTAGATTTAATCAAGCACACCTAGAGAGACTACGTGTGGTGAAAGTAGTTTGGCAAGATTAGATTGAAAATGGCCTTTGAGTTTCTTATCCGATATTTAAGATAAGACGGATTCGCCCGTTATAGCGATAGGGTATGCTAGTACCCGATGAGTTATTAATTGTGAAATTAATTTGAAATTAAGGTGGTAACACGTGGCAAAGCCTCGTCCTTTATAGGACGGGGCTTTTTTTATTACGTATTACCTACATGGAATATTTTCTAAGGCGCCTAAAATTAGAATGTAACAAAAATTAGAAAATTATTAAAAGAGGTATAAAAAATGTCAGAAAGATTTTTAATTGTAGGATCATTACTTAGAAACGAAGAATTACTAAAATACAAAAGAGAAATAGAAAAAAGAGATGATATAAACTATCCTTTCTACGATGACTTTGAAGGATATAAGGAATGTGAAGATAAGGCTGTAGAAGAAGTAGTAGAAAAACAAATCGCAGCAGGCCTTACAGAAGTAACAGACGGGGAATATTCTAAATCCCTATGGCACCTAGACTTTGTTTGGGGACTTAAAGGGGTAGAAAGATATATCAGAGAAAGCGGATATTTCTTTGAAGAAAAAGATTGTTGTAGCAAATTTGAAACCAGACGTGATATAGGACTTAGATTTGTCGGCAAACTTTCTGGCAAGGACCATCCATTCATAGATCATTTCAAAAGACTAAAGAAAATTGTAAATGGAAGGGCAATAGTCAAACAATGCATCCCTTCCCCATCCCATATCTATGGGGAAACTATTAGCTTTGGATTTTTAAAAGATTCTTATTATAAATCAGAAGCAGACTTTGAAGCTGACCTAATTTCTTCCTACAAAGAATTTTTGGATGATTTTAAAACCGCAGGTGGTGAAATTGTTCAATTTGATGATTGTCTATGGGAACAATTTGCAGATGAGGCTGAAAATGCACAATTTGATGGCAAGGCAAGAAATGAGAAAAACCTAGCCCTAGCAGAAAAATATATAGCCATAAACAACGAAGTAATCGACTATGGCCACAAGCTAGGACTTAAGGTCTACACCCACAACTGCAGGGGCAACTACGCATCTCGCCACTTTACAAATGGTTCTTATGATTCAATAGCAAATCTCTTCCTAAAGAAACAAAACTACGATAGGTTCTATCTAGAATGGGATGACGAAAGAGCCGGCAGCCTAGAAAGCCTCAATGCCCTAAAGGATAAGGACTGCGAAATCGTCCTAGGCTTCTTATCATCAAAGACAAATACCCTAGATGATGAAGAAAGATGCCTAAAACTCCTAGAAGAAGCCAGCCAAATAATAGACAAAGATAGACTCTATCTCTCCCACCAATGCGGTTTTGCATCATGCGATAATGGTAACGAGCTAAGCGAAAAAGAACAATGGGACAAGATTGCCCAAGGCCAAGAAATCGCCAAGAAATTCTGGGGAAAATAAAATATAAAATCTCTCCTTATCCCTATAGAAAAAGCACCCAAATCAGGGTGCTTTTCTTGTGGGTAAGTTTATTTAATATATTTGATAAATAGCTTTCGCTACAAGGTCGAAACAAGGGATGTGGGTTTAGGTTTTCTTTAATCACTTTTATATATTTTTAATTGCTTGTTAAGTCTACCTTGAGCATGGAACCCTTTCTTCGACTAAGTGAGCGTTAGCGAACGCACGGAGAAGTCTATTACACATACCCAATAGTTTTATCCACTTCGGTCGAAACAAGGGCCATTAACTTAACTATCAAACTTCCTAAAAGAAAAACCCGAGTCATACTCGAGTTTTCTTTTATTATTAGTCTTCTTTTTTCCTACTAATATATAAGGCGCCTGTTGATCCTACAAGAGTGCATACAATACCAGCCACTGATTCTACGCCTGTTTTGACGTTAGGTCTGTTAGTTTTTGGTATTTTTATAGAATTATTAGCCTTATTCTTCTTTCCATCTAGCTTAGAGCTTTCCTCTTTAAGCTTAGGATCCTCTGCTTTAGTCTCAGATGGATCATTTGCATTTGTCTTATCTGGATCTTTTGTTTCTGGATTATCAGGATTTTTCTCCTCTGGGACCTTAGATTCGTCAGAAGATGGAGTCTTTGGATTAGTTTCTTCTGGACTTTCAGGAATATTAGGTTTATCGTCAGGGGTACCTGGGGTTGGTGTTATTTCTCCTGGTGTTGTTCCACCTGGGTTGTCTCCTATTCCTGGGGTACCTGGATTTGGATTGCTTGGCTCTGGCTTACCTGGTTCTGGTTTGCCTGGTTCTGGCTTTCCTGGTTCTGGATTTCCTGGTTCTGGTTTGCCTGGCTCTGGCTTTCCTGGTTCTGGTTTGCCTGGCTCTGGGGTGCCTGGGTCTGGAGTTCCTGGATCTGGGGTACCTGGGTCTGGAGTGCCTGGATCTGGTTTGCCTGGATCTGGGGTACCTGGGTCTGGAGTGCCTGGGTCTGGTTTACCTGGTTCTGGTTTGCCTGGTTCTGGTTTACCTGGCTCTGGTTTACCTGGTTCTGGCTTACCTGGGTCTGGCTTACCTGGCTCTGGGGTACCTGGGTCTGGAGTTCCTGGATCTGGGGTGCCTGGATCTGGGGTGCCTGGATCTGGGGTGCCTGGGTCTGGAGTTCCTGGATCTGGGGTGCCTGGGTCTGGGGTGCCTGGATCTGGTGTACCTGGTTCTGGCTTACCTGGTTCTGGCTTACCTGGTTCTGGTTTACCTGGCTCTGTTGTTATATCTTCCCAAACAGCTGTTACTGTTATATCTTTATCTACTGTGATTTCATCACCTGCAGCGTAATCTTTATCGCCTATTTTCCAACCTTTGAATTTTTTCTTATCTGGAGCTGTGAAACCATTGGCTGATAAAGTATATTTTGAACCTTTTTCAAGTTTTGCTCCGTCCATTGTGCCTGAGCCTTCGCCTGGAGCATAGCTGACTTGAACTTCTTCTTTGGCTGGTGGAGTGGTTTCTATATCTTCCCAAACAGCTGTTATTGTTGTATCTTTATCTACTGTGATTTCATCACCTGCAGCGTAATCTTTATCACCTATTTTCCAGCCGGCAAATTTCTTGTTTGCTGGTGCGGTGAATTTGTTGGCTAAAAGTTTGTAGGTTGAACCTTTTACTAGTTCGGCTCCGTCCATTGAACCGCTTCCGTTGCCTGGCTTATAGCTTACTTTGACTTTGATGTCTTCCCATACTGCTGTGATTTCTGTATCACCGTCTATTGTTATTTTATCTCCAGGATTTTTGTCTTCATTTCCTATTTTCCAGTGGCTGAATTTTTGGTTTTTCGGAGCTTCAAAACCGTTCCCTGGTAACTCGAATTCAGAACCTTTTTTGGCTTTTTTCTCTAGCATATCGCCTGAGCCGCCGTTTTTATTAAAGGTCACCTTGTATTCGATATCTTCCCATACTGCTTCTACTACTGTATCTTCGTTTACGGTGATTTCTGCATCTGGTGCGTATTCTTTTTCCCCTATTTTCCAGCCTTTGAATTTCTTGTTTGCTGGTGCGGTGAATTTGTTGGCTAAAAGTTTGTAGGTTGAACCTTTTACTAGTTCGGCTCCGTCCATCGAACCGCTTCCGTTGCCTGGCTTATAGCTTACTTTGACCATGATGTCTTTCCATGTGGCGATTAGGGTTACATCTCCTGAGATTTTTTCTGTTTTTTCTTCAGCTTTTTTAAGTCCTTCTTGGCCTTTAATTTTCCAGCCTGCGAATTCTTTATTCTTATCTGGTGTAAATGTAGGTTTTGGAATTACATATTCATCGCCTTTTTTGACAGTTACTGGGTCCATTGATCCGGTGGCGCCTTTTTCTGTTTTGAAGGTTACTTTAAATTCTATTGGTTTCCAGATGGCTTTGATTACTTTGTCGCCGTCTACTGTTATTTCATCGCCTGGTTGTTTAAGTTCTGTATCATCGCCTATCTTCCATCCTGAGAATTCTTGGTTTTCAGGTGGGGTGAAGGTATTTCCTTCTGGTAAAGTATATGTTTCTCCAGTTTTAAAAGTTTCTACCTTGTCTTTTTCCACTTCTTCTTTACCATTATTTCCCTGTAGGGTGACGTCATAGGTTTTTGTGGCTGTGGCTGTGAAGACTTTGTTATCAGTACTTGCTACAAAATTTGTTCCCTTATCTTTATCTTTCCATACTGGTTGTGTGTAGCCTTTTTGTGCTGATAGGTTTATATTATCAATTACTGATGAATTTAGTCCTGGGAGCTTATATTCTTTTAAGTTTGTTCCTGGTTTTACCTTGTATTTTGAGTAAGATATTGGGTTATCTTTATTTCCTTCTATTGCTCCACCACTGGTGTTATCTACCTTTGTGCCTTCGCCTAGCTTAAATTCTACTTCTAGGGCATCAGTAGGAGTCTTATCTCTTTTTATACTAGTAACATGGTTACTTACGTATAGGTATTGATTGTCTACTATTAATTCTGATCCATCATCAAATTTCACAGAAATTTTACCAACAAAATCTCCTTCTTTATCGGTATTTCTTTTTTTATCGGTTGCATCAGTTATTGTTGCACCCTCTAAAAGTTTATTTATACTATCTTTGTTTTCATCTTTCTTAACTTTTATACCTTTTGACCAATCAATATCTTCTCCAACCCATTTTCTGATTTCTACTGGGTCTAGGCCTCCTAGTTCTGTGACTTGGTCGGCTTTGGTTTTTGTTACCTTCAATTTTGATTCTGGTGAGTATTTCTTATCAGAATTTTCTACATATTCCCCATTGTCTTGAACAAGAGCTTTTACTTCAGTCTCATTTTTGATCTTTAATTTATCTATTGTTATAAGACCAGTGTTTGAATCAATATCAGCAAATTCGCTACCTTCAGAGATAGTCCATGTTTTATTTTTTAAATCATGTTTAGCTACAATTTTCTTTTCTAATCCATCAGTGCCTGTGTAAGTTATTGTGTGCTCGATTATATCTGTGTCAGCTGGATCAGTGATTGGTTTGACCGTGATGGATTTTTTGTCATCAGATTCTTTTATTGTTGGAGCATCTGGTCCAATGTTTTTTACAAGGTCTTTGGCTGGGAATGTTATTACTTTTGATTCATCTTTTACATCAAGTGAACCATCAGCCTTTTTATGAGGGTTAAATATTTCATAGTTTATCCAATCACCGTTTATATTACTAGGGTTAATTATTCTTGCGTTTCCATTTTTATCGAATTCAATAAAGGCTGGCGTTCCATCCCAGTCTCCTGTTCCATTAGGTAGTTTTGATTCCCCATTTACTGTGTTTGCTGCTCTTATAGCTGCGTCTATATTTTTCTTATCTTGTTCTGTTAGTATCTTAGGGTCTTTTACTTCTGTTAGCTTAGGATGAGTAAGTTTAACTCGTTTTATGCTACAGATAGATTTTTTATCTGGTTCTTTAACCTTTATTTCAATAAAATCATCGAAGTCTATTTTCTGACCATCTGGTATTTGATAAATAAATTTATTACCACTTGCAGTTATATATGGGGTTGTAGTAGATCTTTTATCTGGAGCACATTGTCCTTCAGTCAACCCTTCACCTAGGACTTTGAATCTAATAGCAATCTTTGTACCCTCTACAAAAGGGTCTGCTAAGGTGACCTCAATTTGTTTATCTACTACTGTGATGTCTTTTACAGTTGGGGCTTTGCTTACCTCTGTAGCTTCAGTTAGTGTAAGTGTATCTGTAACGTCTACAACATAAGATGATTTATCTGTAAAAGATAATGTTATGGTTTTTTTATTATTCTTCCTATCTTTATTATATACTATACTGGTGACATATTTATCAAAATCGACAATACCTTTGTTATTAGCTTTAAATTTGTCAATAATTTCTTGTGTTTCATCAATACTTACAGTCCACTTATCTTCAGTATATACTGTGATATTTTCATTTTTTATTTTTGGTCCGTATTTATCAGCTGAGGTTTTTTCGACTACTACGGTTTTTGGGGTAGATGTACCACCATTAAATTCTTGGACAGCTGTGACTGTGTAGCCTGCTTGGACAGGATTGTCTAAATTTACGCTCCATGTGGATCCTTTTTCTGTCGATTTAATAGTAAAGGTCTTTGTTTCAATGACAGTGTTTCCATTTTTTACTGTGACACGAATTACACAGTCTACTCCTGCTTTCTTCCTTTGATTTGCTCCTATCAATCCTCCACCACTTATTATTTTAGCTCCTGGTGAAACAGGATTTATTGAAGGTTCTTTAGGTGCTTTTACCGCTGCTCTTACTTCCCCTGGGGCTTTTTGGGCAGGGGTGTTTTTTTGTATTGCTTCATCTATTAGACTAGCCTTAGCTTGTTCATAGTTTACTGATGGGTCAGCCTTGGCTTTTCTAAGCTCTGCCTTTAATTCTTCTACCATGTTGTCATTAAAGAAATAGTCATTTTTTAGTGAATTTGTCCTATTTCTGATAGATTGAATTTCATCATAAGTTAGGATGTCTTCTACATCATTTGAATCATTAGTAGATGAATCATCTGGGCTTGGATCATCTTCAAGAGACTCTATAATCGAATCTATTGAGCTCATATCAAATTCTTCTGCATGAGCCACAGGCATCGCCATTACTAGTCCTAGCATACAAGATACTAGGCCTATGGATAGTTTCCTGGTGGCGTATATTGGTTTTTTGTTTATGTTTTGGGCCTTACTTTCTAGGAGGATTTTGGCCTTTTGATACTTTTTCATAATACTTTATGCCTTTCTTTTTTAATACATATTATGCACACATTTCTGCTTTCATCTTACCCTTATATGATTTTTTGGCAAGCTGTGACCCTTGATTTTTACAAATTTATTAAGGTTTTTTTCTTATCAGATTTAAGATTTTTTTGATATATTTTGCTCATATTTTTCTAAAGTTAAAAGCACCCAGGCGAAGGGTGCTTTTATATTGCAAAAGTTTATTTAACTGTTGGTTCGATTTTGTCTTTGCCTCCCATGTACATTTGTAGTGGAGCTGGGATTTTTACGCTTCCATCTGCTTGCAAGAGGTTTTCTAGGAAGGCTATTAGCATTCTAGGTGGGGCTACTACTGTGTTGTTTAGGGTGTGAGCAAAGTAGTTGCCATCTTCTCCTCTTAGTCTGATGCCTAGTCTTCTTGCTTGGGCATCGCCTAAGTTTGAGCATGAGCCTACTTCGAAGTATTTTTCTTGGCGTGGGCTCCATGCTTCTACGTCGCATGATTTTACCTTTAGGTCTGCTAGGTCACCTGAGCAGCATTCGAGGGTTCTTACTGGGATTTCTAAGCTTCTAAAGAAGTCTACTGTGTTTTTCCATAGTTCATCATAGAAGGTTTTTGAGTCTTCTGGTTTACAGATTATTACCATTTCTTGTTTTTCGAATTGGTGGATACGATATACACCACGTTCTTCGATGCCGTGGGCTCCTACTTCTTTTCTAAAGCATGGAGAGTAAGAGGTCATCTTTAGTGGCATTTTTTCTTCTTCTGTGATGGTGTTTATAAATTTACCTATCATTGAGTGTTCGCTTGTTCCGATTAGGTAGAGGTCTTCGCCTTCTATCTTATACATCATATCTTCCATTTCAGAAAAGCTCATTACTCCTGTTACTACATCTGATCTTATCATAAATGGTGGGATGTAGTAGGTGTAGCCCCTATCGATCATGAAGTCTCTTGCATAAGATAGGATTGCTGAGTGTAGTCTAGCTATATCTCCTCTTAGGTAATAAAATCCTGCTCCTGATGTATTTCTAGATGCGTCTAGGTCGATTCCTTCAAAGGATTCCATGATGTCGATATGGTATGGGACTTCAAAGTCAGGAACTAGAGGTTCTCCAAATCTTTCGATTTCGACATTTTCTGTATCATCCTTGCCTAGTGGTACTGTTTCGTCGATTATTTGTGGGATGATTTGCATTCTTTTTTTGACTTCTTCATTGAGTTTGGCTGTTTCTTCCTCAATATGTACTAGTTGGTCGTTTATTTCTACTACATGAGCCTTGGTTCTTTCGGCTTCTTCCTTTTTGCCTTGGCCCATAAGAGCGCCTATTTCCTTAGATGTTTTGTTTCTTTCACTTCTTAGTCTATCACCTTCGGTCTTGTAGGAACGAAGTTTTTCGTCTAACTCTAGGACTTCGTCTACTAGGACTAATTTTTCATCTTGGAATTTTTTCTTGATGTTTTCTTTTACAAGTTCTGGATTTTCTCTTAATAATTTAATATCTATCATTTCTACTCCTTAAAATAAAGCATAAAAAAAGCCTCCCCCCAATTGGGACGAAGGTCTCGTGGTGCCACCCAAATTACACAAGCATAGCTTGCCTTAATTTATATTTGCTCAAAGACGGATTCAATAATTCATGCAAGAGATTTCCACCAACCATCTCCTCTCTATGTGCACTCCATACCTACTACTTCTTTTCATCGCAATATTCAATTACTAATAATATACATTATAATTTAAAAAATGCAAGATGATAAGGATTTTAAAAATCCTCTTTATATAAAATTAATAAAGAATTCACAATTTTATAAATTTATAAGGGTATAATAATTTTACTATGGAGAATGAATGTGAAAGAATTAACTAAACAAAGAAGAAAATATTATTATTTAATTATCTTAAGAGCTTTTGCTCTTATAGCAGTGTCCACCTATCACCTTTTTGCCCACGCCTTCCCTGGAGGATTCCTGGCTGTAATTGGATTTTTGTCCATGTCGGGTTTTCTGATGGAGATGACTAATGATAGGTATCTAAGCCTTGAAGATATCTTGGCAAGTATTAAAAAAAGGATAAAAAAGATTTTGCCTCCAATCATTTTTCTGATGGCTATAAGTTTGCTTATTAGTTTGATTTTTGCCAGGGAAATCTTTGATGATTCTGCCAAATCGAGCCTTGCCACGGCCTTTTGTTTTGAAAATATCAGGCAAATCATTGCAGGGGCTTCATATTTTGATAGAAACGGTAATTTTAACCTTTTTATCCATCTATGGTACATATCGATTTATGTCCAATTTATCTTTATATTTTACCTACTAAAATTTATTGGCAGAAAGATAAATTCTGATTCGATTAAGCTTATCTTGCTTAGTCTACTTACTATCGGATCTATTGGACTTTCTTATTATTTAGCTAATAATGATGTACCGATTATTAGAATTTATTATGGAACTGATACCAGGATTTATGCATTTTTCTTGGGGATGATTTTCTATCTACTTTATAAAAATTATGGAAGATATATGGAAATTTCAAAGCTAAGCCTAAAAATAATTGTGGGCGTGCTTGGGATTTTGTTATTTGTACCGATGTTTTTTATAAATGGTGAGAATATAAATATCTACAAGACATTTTTCCTAATCTATACCCTAGCTTTTAATCTTTTGATATTTTTTATCTTTAAGCTTGAAAATAGCCTAGATAAGAGAGAAAGAAAGCTTGGTTGGGGCGGATCTATTTTGGTCTTTATAGGATCTAGGAGCCTACATTATTATATTTTGCAATATATAATCCAGGTTTTCTTCTCCTACTTCCTTATAAATATTTTTGATAACAAGATTATTTATTACGGCCTACAAATTGCCTGGATAATTTTCTTAGGAGAAATATCTCACGCAATATTTTCTAGGAAAAAGCTTAACAAATACCTAGTTATCATCCCTTTTGCAAGCCTCATTATCTTTAATATAATTTCGCTTGCTATAGGCAATAAGAAGGAACAAGAAATGGCTGAGCTTAAGGCGAGATTTGAGCAAAGTCAGGAGGAGATTAAAAAGCATAACGAGCTTCAAAAGAAGAAAAGTACCGAAAAAGACCCTAAAGTTCTTCCTAAAGAAGATGAAAAAGATAAGGAAGTAAGCAAAGATAAAAAAGAAAGCAAGAAGGCTGATTCTGGCAAAAATTTCGAGGAAAAGGCCTATGATGATTTTGATTTTACCGAAAATGAGCTAGCCTATGTGAAGGATATCAGTGTGAGTGCTGTGGGCGATTCGGTTTTGATCAATATTGATAAGTACCTAAGAAACTACATGCCTAACCTCTACCTAGATGGCAAGGTTGGACGTGACATGCCTGAAGGACCTGGCATCTTGCAGGCCATAAAGAATAATGTCGGTCTTGGCGATATAGTCCTAATTTCTCTAGGATCCAATGGTTCTGCCAACCACAATGATATGCAGGCTATAATGGATATAGCTGATGGCAGGGATGTGTATTTTGTAAATACCAGCCACCTTCAATCCTATATGGACAAGGTAAATAGCGACTTGGAAGCTTTTGTTAATGACAATCCAAAGGCCCACCTAATCGACTGGAGGTCTTATGTAAAAGATAGGCCAGAATTACTCGCTGTTGATAGGACCCATCCGAATGTAGAAGGTAGCCAGGCCTACGCTGACCTAGTTATTAGAAAAATCTTAAATGAAAATAAAGTAAGACCATAATAAAAGGCCTAGTGCAGTATGAAAAAAGCCATCATTTAATGACGGCGTTTTTCATTCATATTTTGCACTAGGCCTATTTTTTATTGTTCATTTCATATACTTTTTTAACTAAAATTGGTGTAACAATAGATGTAATAACAACACCAAAAGCAATTGCTGCAGTAGCATTTGCCTTATATATTTCAAGACTTGGATTAGTTGCTGCAATTATTGATGGTATAGATACACTCATACCAGCAATTGAGTTCATAGCAATAGAGTTTTTACCGCTAAGTTTTAATACTTTTCGCTCGAAAATAAAGGATATAGGTAATAAAACTATATAAAAAACCATAGCAAGCAAAATACCTGTAAAACCAGACTTGGCTGCTTCTATAATATTAATACCATAACCAAATGACCATCCCATAAGTGGAAGACTTAAGGCCAAGCCAGGTTTCATAAATTCTCCAAACTTCTTATCAATATTACCTAAAATAAGTCCCAAAACTAGGGGGATGAGTGTTGAAATGATATTCATCCAGTTAATAGGTGAGGATTGAATTAAGCCAAAGAGCAATAACGGATAAGCTGGTGTACACATTATTGCAAGGATGCCAAAACCAGCCTGATCTACGGCTGATCCATATTCTCCCTCAAGTGCTAAATATAGAGAAGGATTAGTTGAGGCAAGGCCTACAATTATAGCAAGGGTAGATAGACCCAAGATTCCATCTAGCCCAAAAAATTTAAAATATAAAAATCCAAATCCCACAACTATAGCTGTTTTAACTAGGGCTAGAAGGCCTGTTCTTTTAAAAACTTGGCCAAGTGTTTTTAAATCAATTACAGCTCCTGAGCAAAAGCAGGTGAAAGCTATAATATAAGTAAGTCCATCTTTTGTAAGCAAGGCCTGGGTCATACCTCCTATCATAAATAGATTGGGTGCCAGAGTATAAATAATAGCTGAAATTAGCATTGGAACAAGCAACAAACCACCAGGAATTTTTTTCATAAAATCCATCATAAGCTACTCCTTAAGTTTTATTTAAGAGATAGTAAATAAAAAAATACCCTTGGCCAAGCCAAGGTGGTCAATATCTCTTATGGTGGGAAGTACTGGGCTTGAACCAGCGACCTCCACGATGTCAACGTGGCGCTCTTCCAGCTGAGCTAACTCCCCATGCCACTCTATCATATCAAGTAAGGATGGAAATGTCAAATATAATTAAATAAGGGCTGATTAGCAGCCCCTACTTCTTCTTTAATCTTCCCCTTAGTTTATAAGCACCAAATCCAAGAGCTAAGATAATAAGGATAAATGGCCAATATAGGAAAAATCCTACTATGAGCTGAGCGAAAAATTCCTTGACAAGGCCAATAGAATCTCCCATTGCTTCCTTTATCCTAGACCCTAGGTCGGGATTGTTGGAATTTCTATTATAAGAATATACTTCATTTATGCCTACATTATAGGTATCGTAGGTCACCCTGTCTTTTAGGTCAGCCTTTGCTTTTTTGAGATTATCTATTTCTCCCTGACTTTCTATAATCTTTGCATTGATAACAAGGGTATCCTCTATATTATTAGAATTTTCCAAAAGCTCATTAAATTTTTCTAGCTGTTTTTCCTTTATTTCTAAATCCTTATCTGCATCCCTAAATGACTTTTCTAAGTTGTTAGAGTTTTTGGAAACATTTATAGTTTTACCCAGGCCTTCTAGGGTCTGGTCAAATTTTTCAGCACTTTCTTTTGGAATTTTTATGGTAAGTTCAGTGTTTCTTAAGTCCCTATCTTCATTGGTCCTATTAAAATATGTTGACTCAATTTCTACAAAACCTTCTAGCTTTGCTACTGATTTTTTTATAGTATCTAGGTCCTTATCATAGGATATAGTTTCTAGGTCAATATTTACAAATCTTTCTATATAATCATTTGAATCATCTGATAGGTCTGACCCTTCTCCATAATCCACGGCCTCATCTTTTGCCATATCAGCATATCTAGGATCATCAATTTCTGGTCTTGCCTCGTCTGCATATTCATTTGCAAGGTCTGCTTCGCTATTATCTGGCTTCTGGCTAGCACAAGATATGAGGGAAAAAAGACATATCAATATTAGTAAGAAATTCTTTTTCATAGGAGCCTCCTCTTTTCTTTTACTATACTAGCGTGGCAAACGATTGCAAAGGAAGATGAAAATAAATAATTTAATCAACTAGACCATACAAAACTGAATCTATGGCCTTTTGTGGGATACCTATGTCTTCAATTACGCATTTTTTCTTATAGATTTCTCTTTCATAGATGCCCTTTTTCATAAGCTGCATAGTTACTATTAGGTCGCTATCGACTACTTCCCCTAGGTCCTGGCCGGTACTTGCATCAAGGCCTGATGGTATATCTATTGAAATTTTATATTTCATTACATTGTTGATGATGGATATTACTGTGGCGTATATTCCTGTGACTGGCCTATTTAAGCCCGTACCAAAGATGGCATCTACAATTAGATTGACATTATTTAGGCGTCTTTCCATTTCTTCTAAATCTTCTATGCTTTGAACATAAAATATCTCTTCGCAGAGCATCTGGCAAGATTCTAGATTTAGGCGGAATTCTTCACTTGCCTTTTCTAGATCGCCAAGTATATATATTTCTACATCCTTGTACCTAGCTAGGAGATTTCTCGCTAGGGCTAGGCCATCTGCCCCGTTATTTCCTACTCCGACAACTATTGCAAAATATCCAAATTTATTTAGATTGATGTGCTTAAGTACAGCTAGACTTGCCCTTTCTACAAGGCTTAGGGCTGGTACTTTTAGCACATTTATAGCATAAGAGTCGATTGCTCGCATTTTTTCTTTATCAACTAAAATCATAATCTGTCCCCTTTAGTCTAAGATCTTCCCCAAATATTTCATAGGTCTTTGAATTATTACCCAATATTCTAGAAAATATTCTAGGTCCATAAATCTCTTCTATTAAGGCTTCATCGAGATTGGATGATAGAATTATTGGTAGATTCTTATTCATCCTCTCATTTACTACATCAAATAGGTTTGATTGGTCGGTTGACCTGTGGGTTTCTGCGCCTAGGTCATCTATTATTAGAAGGTCACATTCAAAGATTAGGTCGTATTGATTTTCCAAATTTCCCCTTCTATCTTCAAAGGCCCAATAGTAATCATTTAAAAATTTAAAAAGTTTGGTTGATGTCATGTAGACTACTGAATAATTCCTATCCAATAGCTCTTTGGCTATGGAATTTATCAGGAAGGTCTTGCCTCTGCCTACTTTCCCTTGGATATAGATATTTCCGCTTTGCCTATCAAAATTGTCTATATATTTCCTTAAATCTGCTAGGATCATCTGCATATTTTCATATGGGCTTATGTTTGCATATTCTGAATAAGGGTTTTTAGAAAATAAATTGATATTAAAGGTCTTAAAATTTTCCCTATTTATGACTTGCCTTATGCCAGATCTTTTATAATTCTCATCTATTATGATTTGAGACCTGCATGAGCAAATTTCATTGCCCACAAAGCCTGTGTCCTTGCAGAGAGGATGGAAATATTTTTCCTCCATGTAATCTACAGGGAAGCCTGCCTTAAGGAGCTCTTTGTGTTTTTCTCCTATTAGATTTTTAAGCTTATCTTCATTTGCCTTTGTGTCTAAGCCTTCTGCAGCTAGTCTTATACTATCAAAACCTACTTGCTTGATTAGCTTATCTAGAGCTCTTATCTTTGGGATTTTGCCATAGACTTCGTTTATAGCCTCTTCTTGGCGTATTTTATTTTCTCTACGTCTTTCTTGTAAGATTAGACTTGCTTTTTCACTAGCCTTCATATTAGTCCCTCTGATTTCTCAATCTCTCTAGCCTTCTAGCCCTTGCTGTTTGGGCAAGATTGTCGTTATCATTTCCTATATTTGAATCAGATTTTTTCCTATAGGTCCTTACTGTTCTGGATTTTTTAAGCTTGTTGCGTTCTTCTCTCATCCTAAGTTCATTTAGGCTATTTATGCCTTGGTCTCTCCAGGTTTTTAGATAGCCCATTACATATTTTACATCTACGTTATTTGCTTCTCTTGCCTGTCTAAAGGCTTCTGTTACAAGCTCTGGATCTTGGTCATATTCTCCCAATGTCTCGTGGATCCTTGTTATGTCTGCTGGAGTGAGCTGCCTATCTATTATTCTTTCGATATTTTCAAACATGATTGACTTTCTTTGAGCCTTGTCAAAGTTTAGTTCATTGTCATTTGTAGGCTCGCTTTCTCCAAAGTACATCTGCCTTAGGGATATTATTTCTATAAAATTTGTCCCATCTGAGGCCTTTTTTTCTCTAAAGATGCCCATATTTATCCAAAAATTAACGGCTTTTTCAAATCTTTCATCATCAAAGCTTAACTGTCTTTTAATCTTTGCTACATCGACTGTGCCATCATTATATATATCCTTATAAATTAGGAGATAAACCTTGATAGCATCGCCATCTGCCATCTGAAGATAAGTATTTAAAAACATATTCTCAAAGGGGGTGGTGCCCATATCCAGTTTCAGTTCTTGCATTTCAAAGTTCATTATATTCATCCTTACTTATTTTCATATTCATTATCTTTGAATAGATTAGGCCCTTGGACATCTCAAAATATCTCTCATCTAAGTCTATGGCTTGGTTTTCAAAGACTTCTCTCGTGTAGGAGGTCTTTTTAAAACCAGCCTTCTCGTAGGCCTTTATCGCCCTTTCATTAAAGAGGTTGACATCTAAATAGAGGGTCCTATATCTCATTTCTTCAAAAAATACTACAAAAATTTCTCTTATGGATTCGTATCCATAGCCGCAGGATACGTAATTTGCATCAAAGACTATGCCTAGTTTGGCTCTTTTTAGGATTGGATTTATATTTTTAAGGCCGATAAATCCTATAAATCTGTCATCTTCTTTTCTTCTGACTGCAAAATATCTCTTATTTGGCATGTTGATATTGCCATACCAAAGCCTTAGTTCAAAGTCTGTGAGGTTGCCATAATTGTAGCCTATAAGTCTTGGGTCAGAAAAATTGCCCCAATTTTTTAGTTCTAAGGCACTTTCTCTATCTATTTTATCTAAATATATTCTAGGCATTTTCATCCCTATGGCTTAAGTTGATGAAGGTGGTGCATGGCTTGTTGAAATATAAATCAACTGTACCAGT
Organism: Anaerococcus sp. NML200537; assembly: GCF_026131715.1. Taxonomy (NCBI): domain Bacteria; kingdom Bacillati; phylum Bacillota; class Tissierellia; order Tissierellales; family Peptoniphilaceae; genus Anaerococcus; species Anaerococcus sp. NML200537. The sequence goes on from NZ_JAMXSL010000006.1 coordinate 41,647, forward strand.
AGCTCCGTTTCTATGTTTTGCAAAGATTAGCTTGGCTATGTTTGGCTCTACCTCTTCATCATAATAATCTTCTCTATATAGGAGCATTACAACATCAGCATCCTGCTCGATGGCTCCTGATTCTCTCAGGTCTGATAGGATTGGTTTATGGTCTGATCTCTTATCTGCCTCTCTTGATAATTGGGCAAGGGAAAGTATAGGACAATTTAGTTCCTTGGATAAGGATTTTAGGCCCCTTGATATGGATGCTATTTCATTTTGCCTATTTTCTTGTCTACCATCAGCTTGCATTAGCTGGAGATAGTCTATTACTACTAAATCAAGTCCCTTTTCTGCCTTTAGCCTTTTTAGTTTTGATTTCATTTCTGATAATCTTATGCCTGGGGTTTCATCTACATAGAGGTCTGTTTCTACTATTTTTTTGGTAGCATCTATTAGAAGTGTCCAATCATCATCTCTTATGGATCCATTGATGATTGATTCTAGGCCTACTAGGCTTACCATTGATAAGAGCCTTTGGTTTAGCTGATAGATTGACATCTCTAGAGAGAAGAAGGCTACAGATTTGCCTGCCTTAGCAGCATTCCACGCCATGGTTAGTCCAAGGGCGGTCTTACCCATAGCTGGTCTTGCAGCTAGTAATATTAGTTGGGAACTTTGTAGTCCCGAAAGTTTGTTATCTACAGCTTCAAGTCCTGTAGCAACTCCTGTTATTCTCCCTTCTGCCAGGGTTAGTTCGTTGATTTGTCGTAGGGTATCATCCATGGTGTCTGCTACCCTTACTAGACCTTGGGAGTGGTTATCTTGTGATATCTCAAATATCCTATTTTCAGCACTGGCAAGGATGTCTGAAACATCATCGCTTTGCCTGTAGGATTTTTCTATTATATCTTCACTAGCCCCGATTAGACTTCTTAATAAGGATTTGGCCTTGACTGTTTTACAATAGGTGTCAATATTTGGAGTATAAAATGAGGAGAGGGTAATCTCAGTGATAAACTCCTCCCCTCCAACTTCTTGTAATATATTTTCGTTGGACAATTGAGATATAAGGGATACTACGTCTACCTTGATGTCTTTTTCAAACATGGTGACTATGGTCTTATATATCCTCTGTGTCCTTGAATCGTAAAAGTCTACAGGTTTTATTATTTGATTTGCACTATCAAAGCTTTCATTTTTCTTTAAAATACAGCCTATGATAGCCTGTTCTGATAAGAAGTCATAAGGTAGTGGCCTTAAGCCATCTGTCATTATTCTGCCTCAGCTACCACGTTTACCTTAAGGTCTGCATTTACTCCTTCATAAAGTCTAGCGTTTAGTACGAATTCACCTACTCCATCGATTTTTTCGATTTCTTCGATTCTCTTTCTATCTATTTCGATTCCTTCTTTTGCTAGAGCTTCAGCAAGGTCTTTGTTTGTTACAGAACCAAATAGCTTTCCATCTTCTCCTACTCTTACCTTTTGTTCGATTGTTAGAGCTTCGATTTTTTCCTTAAGTGCTTCAGCTTCTTTTCTATTTTCAGCTTCTTCTGCCTTAAGTTGTTCTCTCATTTTTTCAAGTTCAGCCATATTATCTTTTGTTGCCTTTACAGCTAGGCCTTGTGGATCAAGATAGTTTCTAAAATATCCTGGCTTTACATCTACTAGGTCTCCCTTTACTCCAACTCTTACAATATTATCTGTTAGTATTACTTTCATTTTCTTCTTCCTCTCTTAAATATTCTTTTATTGCTTTTCTTAACATTTTTTCAGCATTTTCCATGCTCATCTCTAATTGGGTGGCTGCGGCTGTTAAGTGTCCGCCACCCCCAATGCGCTCTAGTATTAATTGTACCGATATATCGCCTAAGCTTCTACCTGATATGTGAATTTTATTGTTAGCCCTTGTAAGTACAAAGCTTGCGAGTACTCCCTTTATATTAAGAAGATCATCTGCAGCCTGGCTTGCAATAAGAGTAGAACCATCTATTTCTCTATTAAAGTGGGCAATAGCTATAAAATCCTCAACTATGAAGGAATCTGCTATTACCTCTGACTTATATTTTACAATTTCAAAGTCATCTTTAAACATTCTTTTTATATATACTGAGTCAGCACCCCATCTTTTTAGGATTGAGGCTGCCTCAAAGGTTCTTACACCTGTTTGGTAGACAAAGTTTTTGGTATCGACTGTTATACCTGCAAGTAGGGATTCTGCTACGGCAGTTCTTGCCTTAAAGTTTTCATCTAGATAAGATAAAATCTCTGTAACAAGCTCTGATGCTGATGATGCGTAAGGCTCTATATAAGAGACGGTGGCATTTTTGATATAATCTTTACCCCTTCTGTGGTGGTCTATTATAAATATATTATCAGTTATATCCAGAAGTTTTGGGCCTTCTGTAGAATTTTTTCTATGGTTATCTGTAACTATTATAAGGGACTGGGAAGATATTCTTCTTAGAGCTTCATCTTCAGTTAGAATATTATCCTTTAGCTCGCTAAGCTCATCTATAACCCTCGCATACATATTTTCTATAGGCTTTGTGACTTCATTTAGGATAATATAAACCCTCTTATTTATTGACCTTGCACCTTCATAAACACCAAGTGCTGACCCAAATGAATCCATATCAGGATTATTGTGGCCCATAACATAAATATCAGGGCTTGATTCCATCATTCTCTTTAGAGATTGGGAAATGACCCTTGATCTAACTTTAGAGGTTTTTTCAATTGCCTTAGTTTTTCCACCATAGTACTCATAATTATCTTCAAGTTTGACTACAGTTTGGTCTCCTCCACGAGATAGGGCAATATTTATAGCATCTCTTGAATCAGAATATATGTCAGATGGCTTTTCTCCAGCAAGGCCAACACCTATTGAAAGGGTTGGAGGAATGGAATTGCCCTTGCTTATATCCCTGACCTTATCTAAAATCGAAAATTTATCATCACGAATCTCTTTATAATCCTGATACTCACTTATAATCATGAACCTGTCATTTTCATATTTCCTAATTAGGCAATCATAAGCTTTGAAATATTCATTAATCACCCTATCTATTTCACCTAATACCTGAGCTCTTTGGTCAGATTGGGCAGAATTTCTTAGATCATCATAATTATCTATAAAAACAGAATAAAAAACTAATCTTTTTGCCTTAAAAAGTTTTTTGATTGACTCATCATAAGTATTATCTATTCCATATAAGAAGGTTTGATTACTATCATCACCCTCATTAAAAATTGTAGAATAATAAAATTGAATAATCTTATCAGCTATATTAACATTTTGTGATTGTTTAATTTCCTCATTATCAAATTCTATTTCCGCAAAGTCAGGTATGATTGAATCGATGCTCTCTCCAATTAGCTTATTGTCTGGAAATAAGTCCCTAAAAAATGAATTATGCCATTTTATTTTTCTATTTTCTTCTAAAATAGCTATTGGAAATGGCATTTCAAATACTACATTTTTGGTAATAGAATCAAATGAAAAGCTGATATTATCAACATATTTCTGCAATTCCTTATCCCTTGTAGAATTTATGTTTTTCAAAAAGAAAAACAAAATAATACAAACAAATATTCCTACAGCACCTAAGGTCTTATTATAGTAAAAAACTATTAGGGATGCAATTAGAGGAAAGGCCAAAATCAAGATTAAATTAGATCTACTAATAAATTTTTCATTATTTCGCATTTTTCCTCCTTGATCTAAAATCTATAAATATATCTGCAAAACCAAAAAATAATAGTGGAATGAAGATAACTTGAAATAAAATTATCATAAAAAACCATTGAAAGGCTCTTGTCAAAGGCAGACTAGATTTTTTAAGCATGTAGTCAAAAAGACTTAGGCCGTTTGCTACAAGTATTATCATGCTAATAAATATGAGGTTTGAAAGTATATAAGTTCTCTCTATATTCATAAAGCTAGCAAGAAAATATATGATTACAAAGATAAGAGTAAGTCCTAATAAATCCTTAAACTCTACCCTAATTTGGTCAAGTTCTTTTATATCTTCTACCCCCTTATCCATAAAGGATAAGTAATTTCTTATAAGTTTGATAGAAAGGACTGAATAAACCATGACTATCATCGAAATTAGAGAAGGATATAGGGCGCAAGCCTTCTTGTAAATATCAAGGTCAAACCTATATGAATAAGAACTTTCGACCATTTGTTTAAAATCTAATGCCATCTTATCAATAGTAAGCTTATTTTCTATCATTTCTATCTTAAATAGAAAAATAAAAACCAAGCTTATAAGGACAAAGGCCAAAAATATTTGATATTTGTCTGGTATCTTTAAGCTAATTAAGATTACAAATATTAGCCCTACCAAAACTAAGGGGATATAGCTAGTATTTATTTGCTCTATATTTAAAAATACCAGGGCACTTATATAAGTAAACCCCACCTTTACTAAGGCGGATAAGAAGCCATCCCTGAAGGATGTAAGGGCAAGTACCACTGGAATTAAAGCCATAAATATCAGGCTATATCTAGATAAGTACAGGCTGATAAGGCTCAGGCAAGCAATAAATATAGCTCCTGTAATCTTATTTACGCTTTCTGTTAATGTCATAAAATCTCCATATAAAAATTTAGCAATTTTTACTATTATACTGTACTTTAAATTCCTATTTTAACAATATTTATAAAGGCTAGACTTGCCAATATATATTAAAAATATTGACAAAGTCTAGCCGATTTTTAAAGTTATTTATTTTTTTCTAAGCGTAGGAATGTAGGGATGGAATAAAGGTATTTACGCCAATATAGGTGAAAACTACACATATAAAGCCAACTATAGCAAAGATAGCTGCTCTTTTTCCTTGCCAGCCTCTTGACCTTCTTAGATGTAGATAGATGGCATAGATTATCCATGTGATGAAGGACCAAGTTTCCTTAGGATCCCAGGCCCAATACCTACCCCAGGCTGATTCTGCCCAGATGGCACCAGTAATCATAACCATACTCAAAAAGATAAAACCAAAAGCAATAATCCTGTAGGCAATCTCATCTAGCTTTTCCTTTTCAGCTATGCCTTTATTAAAGGCATTATCTGAGAATTTATCTCTTAAAAGATACATAGCAGAAATACCAGCTGCAACAGCAAAGGCACCGTAGGAAAGAATTGCAAGAGTAACATGGATTGCAAGCCACTTGCTATCAAGGGCTGGCATTAGAGGTCTGATTGTCTTATCTCTCATAGCTGCATAGCCGATTATTAAAAATAGAATCGGACTAACAAAGGTACCCATAGCTAGAAGTTTATACTTCTTTTCAAAAATTAAATAGCAAAGGGCTATTCCCCAGGCAAAGGCGCTTGCAAATTCGTATTGGTTTGAAAGTGGGAGCCTTCCAGCATTTATAGTTCTTGCAATTATAGCAAGGGTGTGGGATATAAAGGCGACCATCATGATGTTTTTGCCTATTATCCCCCATTTTTCTGTCTTATTTACAAATAATATTATAAATAGAAACATGGCAATCAAATAGCCAAACAAGGCTAGGTAGAAAAGTAAATTTTCTACATTTAATAAATTAATCATATCTTTCTTCTCCAATAATTTTTTCTAATTTTTCCTTAGATATCTTATCTTTTTTGGCATATTTTACAAATAGATAAGAAAAGTCGTCATCTTCTACCAGGATAAAATCCCTTGGATTGATGTAGAAGGATAGGAAGAGTCCAACCATTAGTAAGCCTGCTCCTATGAGGGCAATATTTTTACCTGGGTCATGGGCCACTTGCAAGAGGGTAAACATCTGAGGGTTATCAATCACAAAGCTATACTCTTCCCATTTGATAGGCTCTCCCGGGTGATTAAGGCCCATATCTACCCTTTCCCCATCATAGAAAAGAGCATAAAGGGCTACAGGATGATGTAGAAATGGTGACTTGGTCCTAGGTTTCATCATATTAGTTTCATCAAAGTCTGGATAAAAATCTACAAATTGTAGGGCGATTTTTTTATTATCAGCTATAAAGAAGTCACCCTTATACATAAGTTTTTCTTCAAAAAACTTTTTATCCTTAAATAATTTTGCCTCATAGGCCCAGCCTGTTGAATTTTGGTAGATATTGAATCCATCAAACCTAAAAGGCTTATTTACCATGGTGAGGCCCTCATCAAGTTTTTTATTATCCTTATCAAGGACTTCTAAACTTGTTATATATTGGTCAACTGTATAATCTTCCCTAAATAGCACATCGTATTGGTTAATTTTAATCTTTTTATCAGAATTTTGAAGATCTAGGATACTTCCAGGTACTCCATGTACAAATTCATCAAAGCCCTTGTAGCGACCAAAGGCGAAGGCTAGAATAATTATGATTATCGATAGGTGGGTAAGCCATGAGCCCAAATGTCCTATCTTGCCATCAAACTTATAATAAACTTTTTTCCCATCGATTTCAGTTTCTTTTGGGCTTTTGACCTTTAAGATTTCAAAAATATCAGAATCTTTTTTTATCTTTTCAAAATCTTGATAATTCTTTAGCCTTTCTTTTATATCTGGATCTTTAAAGGATTTTTCAAAAATTATCTTAAAACGGTTTATGCTACAAAATAATAAATTTACCAGCAAAAGAAGGGTTAATAAAATATACCACCAAGACGAGTAAACCTTGTCAAAATCACATAAAATTATGATTTTCCCAAAAGATGGATAGGCTTCAAGGTAGAATCTTGGATCATTTCCTTGAGGAATTAGGGTCCCAATAATAGATGTCAGGGCTATTATTATTAGTAAAATAATCCCAGTCCTCATGGAATAGAAACTTTTTATAATTTTTTTTATAATTTTTTTCATTTTTTATCCTCAAAGTAAAAGGACTCTGTGGGAGTCCATTACTTTTATTCATATTTACTTAAAATTTCCATGCCTTGGTCTACTAGAGCTTCGGCTTCATCTAAGTTTTTATGAGCTTTATTTGAGTTATGGAAGCCTTCACCATTTTCTACCCAAACAAAATCCCATTTAAACTGAGCGTGTCTGTGAATCTCGTGTAGTTTATCCTTATCTTCTTTTGATAAGTCGCCTTTTTCGACATGGCTTGCAAATAGGTCGATGAATTTTTTAAGCTTATCGCTTACTTCATTTGTCCTATCATATACACCTTGCTGAACTTCTTCAACCCAAGCAATCATATCATCTTCACTCTTACCAGCGTGGCAAGATAGGCAAGAATTCTTGATTGTCTCTTTGGATTTAAGTGGACTTGTCCAGTGGTGAGATTTAAATTTATTGCCCTTTTCATCTTCTACTATTGGCATGTGACAATCTATACAAGAAAGTCCTGCAGCATCGTGGACTGATCCCATAAAGGTTTCAAACTCAGGGTGTTGGGCCTTAAGTAGTCCTGTGCCTGTAGCTGGGTGTTCCCAATCCTTAAAGTCAATTTCATCGTAATATTTTAGCATATCATCAGTTTCAAAACCGTACTTATAAGGTAAGATTACCTCTTTAGTTTCTGGATCTAGATAATACTCTACGTGACATTGGGCACAAGATAGGCTATCAACCTTGGCATTGTTAGAATTGACCCTACCTTCATCAATTTGTTTTCTAAAGTGTTCTCTTGTTACCTGGACTGTACCGATATCATCCATATGGCAATCATAGCAAGAAATAGTCTGCATTCCAGGATGGTCTTTAACAAACTGATCAAAATCCATGCTATTTACATCTATGCCATCTTTTTCAAGGGCAGCTACAAAGTCAGCACTCTTACAAGCAAGACAAGATGCACCTGGCTTAGGTCTTTCGGTATTTATGGCATCTTCTAGAGCATATGTATGGCCCCTTGCCCTGTCGTATTGTTTGGCAAAGTCATAACCATCATAAAATTCTCTAAGATTAGGATGAGCTTCTAGATAGTCAACTTGGACAGAACCACCAAATTTTGTTTCGCTCATATCTGCATTGGCCTTATATGTGGCAAAAACGCCTGGATATGTATCTTTGTAATCTTCTGCTGTTTTTATTTCTTTATCTTGTGAACATGCACTAAGGGCAAGCAGAAGGCCTGAAGCTATAAAAACCTTTGCAATTTTCTTAAACATATGGGCTCCTTTCATAATTTCAAATAATACTTCTTAATATTATTATAAACTATTTTGTTACAATATACAAGAAAGTTTTTTATAAAGCTAAAATACATTTTATTCTAGGCCTAAACAGGTATAATAAAGGAACAATAAGAGGAGTAAAGGATGCTAAATTCAAATATAAAAGACTATGATCTATCAATCATTTCTGATCCTCACGTTCTAGATCAAAGTTTGATTGCAGATACTGAAAACTTAAGAAAAGAATTAAAAATAGAGAGAAAATTAGTTGTAGAAAGCGAATATTTATTTAAAAAATCCCTGGAGCTGGTAGATAAAGCTGCTAGCAACTTTCTCATCCTTTCTGGAGATTTGACCAAGGAAGGAGAGTATGTAAGCCACAAGAAGGCTGCTAGTCTTATTGATAAGTGGAAAAACAAAGACAAAGATCGCAAGGCCTTTATAATACCAGGTAACCACGACATAAATTCCAAAAAGGCCTACGATTATAAAAATGATGGCCCTGCCCAAATGACTAGTCCAAGAGACTTTGAAGAAATTTATAAATCTATCTATGAAGATGATTCTATATTAGAATTCTATAAGGATAGCCCAATTTTTAAAGCCTATCTGGCAGATGTCAATGAAAAATATAAGAGGGATGAAAAATATTCCTACTATGCAAATGGCTATCTCTCATACGTTGCAAGGGTTAAAAAAGATTTTAAATACGAAAATGGCCTAACTATCATCATGATTGATAGCTCAATTTATGCAGCAGATAAGGAACAAAAACACAGGGATGGGATCTGCAATGTAGTAGGATCTATCTCAAAAGAACAACTAAGGTGGATTGCCGATAAGATTGATGAAGCCAAGGCCCGCAAGGATATGGTTATAGCTGTAAGTCACCACGCCTTTATCCCTAATTTTAGAAACCAAGAGCTAGTATTTTCTCCATTTATAATCAAAGAATACAAGACTAAGATAGAAGATAGAGACCCTAGATTAAATAATAAAACTCCTATAGAAGTCTTAGCTGATAATGGTATAAAATTCATCTTCACCGGCCACTTACACGAAAATGGTACAGCTAAGTTTACCACAGAAGAGGGAAGCCTTATCTACAATATACAAACAGGATCAACCATTACCTATCCCCTACCAATCAGACACCTAAAGATAATAAACAAAACTGGCGAAAGCCACGGTTTTGAAATTTCTGTGAAGACTGAACTTATTAGGGATTTTTCCTTTGTAGATGAAAAGAATGAGAAAAAATTTGTAGATGATGCCACAATCTACACTCTCGAAAATCAATTGTCCCTAAAGGAAGTAATATCAAATTATATAAGAATCCAGGCCAACAATCCAAAGCTTGAGGACCTAGATATAAAAAAGGAAATAATCAAGCAAATAAATTCCAATTTAGATATCAAGCTTCCCTATAATAATTATATGGATGCCTATGTATTTCCAAAAATAAGCCGCTTTTTCCCAATGAGAAAGCCTTTTGTGGGCAAAATCGAACTAATAGAAAAAAATGGCAAGCACAAAATTTTAATAAAGGCCATTGGCAATAGGATTCACATAAAATCCGATAATATAGAACTAGCCCTGGATGAGATTTTTAAACAGATAGATAAGAAAATCCTCTATCCACCCCTTCTTATTTATTTTATAGAAAAAATCTTAACAAAAGAATTTAAAATGCCTATAGATAGCAAGGGCCACACCTTCTATGATTTTGCCAACTACATCTACCAATATCGTTCTACAAATAATGATAGGCCTGACTATGTGGATGCCATGATAGCTAGGCTTAATGATAAGTCTTACAATATTATCAATGAACTAATTGATTATGCGGCAGATGAGATAAACGAAGCCTTTGACTATGTTACAAGCCATATAGTTTTTGAGATTGATGGATCTAAGGATAAATTCTACGATACTCTAATCCAAACTGAAGGAATCACATCCAATATTTTTTATAAACACATGAGGTCAAAGGTTAATAATCTAAGAGATTTCCTAGATTTCTTCTCAAGATTTATCACAAAAAAAGCACACATAAATGGTGTAGACCTTGCCAAAAAAATTGCCCACTCCCATTCTATAAGGAAGGTCAAGATGGATGTAAGTAATATGATGTTTGGCCAAAGATCTCTCCGTAAATTTATCACTGATATGATTGGTGAAATGAGTGAGGATATGGCAAAGATATACCAAAATGATCAAGATAATGATGTAGATTATTATTTCAACTATATAGAATACGATGATTTCGAAAGAAAAAAAGACTCCTAAGGATCCCTTAGGAGTTATTTTTATCTGTAATCTTCTTCTGAAAAATCTGGGTCTTGAGTGAAATTTAGGCCTAGTTTTCTAAGCATAGATTTTTGTGAATCATTTAGAATAACTGTTGAATGGGCATCTAGTCCCTTAAGTTTACCAATTTGCTTAATTGCCATGTGGGTTAAAGGGTTAGTTGTCGCTGAGATTGAAAGAGCTATTAGCATTTCATTTACAGAAAGACTTGTCTCATCACTACCTAGCTCTTTTGTCTTTAGACTTGATACTGGTTCTATTATATGAGGAGAGATAAGTAAGATTTCATCATCAAGGCCTCCAAGCTTTTTGAGGGCATTTAAGATGCATGCTGCTGGAGCTGAAAGAAGGTTTGATTTCTTGCCTGTGATTATATTGCCATCTTCTAGTTCAATAGCAAAAGCATCACTTCCTGCTCTTTTCGCTCTGTCTCTTGCGGCTAGGGCTACTTCCCTATCATCTGGACCTATCTCCATCTGGCTCATTAACATTTGAATCTTTTCTAAAGTATGGACAGGGACCTTGGCTAGTCTGTAATCAACCAGGGTATTGTAGTATCTTCTGATAATTTCTTCCTTAGAAGCTTCACTTGCCTCATTTTCATCTACTATGCAAAAGCCTACCCTATTTACTCCCATATCTGTTGGAGATTTGTATGGTGATGATCCCATTATCTTTTCAAACATCTTTTTTAAGATTGGGAAAGCCTCTACATCCCTATTGTAGGATACGGCTGATATGCCATAGGCCTCAAGATGGTAAGGATCTATCATATTTATATCATCAAGGTCTGCTGTTGCTGCTTCGTAGGCCATATTTACTGGATGTTTTAAAGGCAAATTCCAGATTGGGAAGGTCTCAAATTTAGCATAGGCAGCATTTACTCCCTTTTCATGGTCAAGATACATTTGTGATAAGCAGGTTGCCATCTTTCCTGAACCAGGACCAGGACCAGTAACTACTACTAGGGGTCTTTTGGTTTCGACATGGTCATTTTTACCAAAACCATCTTCTGATATAATTGTGGCCAAATCATTTGGATAGCCTTTTATATCATAAGTTTTATAATTTTTAATACCTAAGTTATCAAGGTATTTAATGTATTTCTTGGCCTTTTCTTGTTCTTCATATTGGGTAATCACAATGGCAGATACCAAAAATCCAAAATCTTCGAGGGCACTTTTAAGCCTTATTGCCTCTGTATCATAAGAGATACCGTTATCTCCCCTAATCTTTGAGCTTTCTATGTCTTTGGCATTTATTGTTATGATTATTTCTGTCTTATCTTTAATATTTAGAAGCATTCGTAGTTTACTATCAGGCAAAAATCCTGGCAATACCCTAGAAGCATGAGCATCATCAAAGAGCTTGCCTCCAAATTCTAGGTAGAGCTTGTCAAAGTGGCTGATTCTTTCAAGAATTTTTTCTGATTGTTCTTTTATATATTTATCGTTATCAAAAGCTAATTTCATCCTTACCTCCATTTATTACTTAATGATTATACCAAGTTTTTCTCAAAAAAAAATAAGACGTAAAAATTTTACGCCCTATTCTGTTATTATTGTTTTTGCAGTGTTTAGCAAGATTAAGATATCATTTTTGATTGAAAGATTTTCTATATATTTTAATTTTAGGTCAATTTTTATAGGCAAAATCTTTTCTAAATAAATTTTCTCGCTAGCTTCTATGGAATTATAGTAGTCACTTTCGTTTCTAAATTCTATAGAGGCGTAGTCTGTAATTCCAGGTCTTACGGCAAAGATTACATCATAATAATTATCGTAGAGACCTACCATCTTTGGTGTCTCAGGCCTTGGTCCAACTAAGGACATATCTCCTGCTAGTACATTAAAAAACTGTGGCAATTCATCTATCTTCCATTTTCTTAAGAATCCACCCACCCTTGTGATACGCGGGTCATTTTTGACTGTGAGGTTGTCAAGATTTTTGTCTGCACCAACCATCATGGTCCTAAATTTGATAATGTAAAATGGCTTTTTGTCCTTGCCAAGTCTTTCCTGCCTATAAAATACAGGGCCTTTAGAGTCTAACTTGATAGCTAGGGCAATTATTCCCACCGGTATCAAGATTAGAATTATCACTAGTAGTGAAATTAAAATATCAAAGAGCCTTTTGAAAAATAGGCTGATTTTTTTATTATTCAGTTTTTGATATATTAAATCTTCATTAATTTTTTTCACTTTTATCCTCAAATTTTGAAATCTCTCAATATTAAACTTCAAAATCTAAAATTGTCTAGGTCTAGCTTAGCTTTCAGGCCATCCTTCTGTCTTAAATTGATTTCCTTCATGGTCAATCCACATTACCTCGCAATTATTCTCTTTTGCAAATTTTAAACCATTTTCATAATCAAGTATGAAAAGATATGTGGATATGGTATCTGCAAGAGCTATATCATCTAAAATTACTGATACTGAGGTCCAATTTGTAGATGGATACAAGGTAGATGGATCTATGATATGGTGGTATCTTTTACCATCTACTACAAAATATCTTTGATAATCACCACTTGTTACTACAGATGTATTTTTAAGGCTAACTACTGCAGAGTAAGGATTATCCTTATCTTCTAGGTCCGGGTTTTGGATTGCTATCTTATAATAAGAATTTTCAGCTCCTGGATTATCTCCAATTAGCATATCATCCCCACCTACTGATAAGATACCATGTTTTAGGCCGGATTCCTTTAGTTTTTCACCAATGATTTTTGTGGCATAACCCTTACCAATGGCTCCGATATCTATTTTAACATCCTTATCATTTATATATACTGTAGAGTTTTCCTCATCAATTTCTATAGCATCTATATCCTTATGCTTGCTTGCCTTTACCAGGTCTTCTTCTGCTGGGATTGCTGCCTTGTCAGGATTATTTATTGACATTTCTCTAAAATCATGCCACAAACCTAAAAGTGATCCCATGGCTATATCTATCTTGCCATCTGTAAGCTTATACATTTCTTTAGAATATTTTGTTAAGTCTATAATTGCTTTATCGACCTTAACTGGCTTTATACCAGCATTTTGATTTATTGTATAGAAGTTGTTTACTCCTTCAAACTCATCGTAAGAATTATAAAGTTTGTGATATATACTTAATTCTTCTTCTAGAATTCCTACTAATCTATCAAATTCTTCATCACTTTCTGTATAGGCTATGAAGCTTGTAATTGTGTCAAAATAATCATATATATTTATTTGATTTTTTACAAGTTTTCCATCTATAGATCTTTCCTTAGCTTCTTCTTTACTTTCTTTCTTATTCTCTTCTTGGCCTACTTCTTCCTTGCTAGTAGAATTTTCATCATTTGTAGAATCATCTTCTACAGCTGTAAGCTTTGGCTTTATTTCTTTTGTATTTTCCTTATTATTGGCACAAGCTGTTAGTGTCAGAGCTAGTGCTAATAGTCCTATATATTTTCTCATAATATTTTATTTATGTTGATTGTCTCCATGTCTTTATTTATTGATAGACCCTCTTCTTCCGCCCAATTTAAGAGGACATCAGCTGCTACCTTATCTCTAAATTCATTCCATTCAGATTCTAAGCCTAGTTCATATACTGTGTCCAAAAACTCAGCTTCTGGTGCAATAAATTCTGCATTATCTATGAAGGCATCCCTATCTCTTTTACCTAGGCTTGAAATAAAGGCATCTCTTATGTCTGATCCATCTATCTCATCCTTGCCCGGCATCAATATATAATGCTCTACATCATCGTCTATGTCAATATAGGATTTTACTATATCCTCTCTTGTTTGAATTTCTTGATTTATCCTAATAAAATCAAGAGATTCTGTGTTTAACCACATATTTTTTAGATATGAGTCTTCATCTATCAAGGTCCATTTTTCTACTAACCAAGATAGGTTGATTGGTTTTCTATTTTTCATACTTCTCTTATCTTAAAAATAGCTACTTCATATTCCCAAAGCTCTATTTTAAGATTGTTTCCTTTCTTAACTTCTATCTTTCTTTGTTCGTATCTGTAGTCGCCATATTTGCTTGATCTAGAATTTAAAACTTCCTCAAATATCAAGTCTTCATCATAAGGTATTTCATATCCTCCGTGATAGACACCTGTCATATTTAGGACAACTAAGAACCTATCCTCATCTGCCCTTCTCTCATAGGAAAATACAGAGTTGGTATTATCATCTACTACCTTCCACATAAAGCCTTCTTCTTCATAATCATATTTATAAAAGGCCTTCTCATCTAGGTAAAGTTTGTTTAAATCCTTTATAAAATTGTGATAATCTCTGTGTATTGGATAGTCTAGATATTCCCATCTAATCCCTACATTTTCATTCCACTCTTCAAAAGTTGCAATTTCATTGCCCATGAAGTTTAAAAATTTGCCAGGATGGGTCATTTGATAAGCCATAAGGACTTTTAATTGCTTAAACTTATCTTCATAAGAACCTGCCATCTTATCAACCATAGATTTTTTAAGGTGAACTACCTCATCATGGCTAAGTGGCAATAAGAACCTCTCATTTGGGAAATAATACATGGAAAATGTGATATTCCCTTGATAGTCCCTACGATTATATGAATCAACCTTAAAATATCTAAGGGTGTCATTCATCCAGCCCATATCCCACTTATAATCAAATCCAAGACCACCTTCGCTTACAGGATGGGTTACCTTTGGATAATTTGAGGAATCTTCTGCAATTCTCATTACATCTGGATGTGTTTTTTCTAAGGTTTCGTTTAGATTCTTAATAAAGAATATATTATCCTCGTGGACCCCTCTGTCAGAATTGCCATTATAAAATACCATATAAGATACAGCATCTATCCTTATCCCATCTAGGTGAAATTCTTCTATAAGATAGATCATGGATGATTTCATAAAACTTCTGACATGTCCCTTTGAGTAGTCAAAGTTATTTGATCCCCATTCAGAATATTTTAAATCCATATATTCTGATTCATACATGGCTGTACCATCAAAATGATCTAGACCATAATAATCTGATGCATAATGAACAGCTACAACATCTAATATTACCCCAATATTATTTTGATGTAAAAGGTCTACGAATTTTTTAAAGTCTCTTACGCTTCCATACCTGTGACTAATTGCAAAAAATCCTGTTGATTGATAGCCCCAAGATGGATAAAATGGATATTCCGTAACTGGCATTATCTCTACATGGGTATAATTCATCTCTTTGATATAGGCAATAAGCCTATCAACTATGTCTAAGAAATTTACTTGGTTTGTAAATCTTAAAAATGAAGATACGTGTAGCTCGTAGATATTTAGTGGCTTATCGTATCTCTTATCCCTAGTTTTTAGGTATTCTGCATCATTAAAAACATAGTCATCTTCTACGATTTTTGAGGCAAAATCTCCCTCACCATCCATAGCATGGGCAAAGGGATCTGTCTTTTCTACCCAATTGCCATCTTTTACTACAACATATTTGTAATAATCATTTACTTTTGCATCAAAATAGCCAAAGAAATATCCGTATTGGGCATTTTTGCTAAGCTCTCTTATATCCCAAGCTGTGAAGTCCCCCTTGATATATACCTTATCGGCATTTGGTGCATAGACCCTAAATTCGTAACCATCACCTTTTTTGATTGGTCCCCAAATCTTGTGGCCAATACTTGAGTTACCATCAATATAATCTTTTATTTTGTCATAGTCTGTCGATAATATATTAACTTTCATGAGTATTTCCTATTAAATTTTCTATATGCTTGGATAATATCTCGATTCCCTTGGTGTTTTTTGCTCCTCTTGGAATAATTATGTCTGCATATTTTTTGCTCGGCTCAACATATTTTTCATGCATAGGTTTTACTTGCTCTATATACTGGGTTAGGCACGACTCTATAGACCTGCCCCTCTCCTTAGTATCTCTTAAAATCCTTCTTTTTAGCCTAACATCACTATCAGCATCCACAAAGACCTTGGTATCTGTGATTTCCCTAATTTTTTTATCATAGAGAACCAGAATACCTTCAATTAATATAATCTTTTTAGGGCTAATTTTTTTTGTTTCCTTGCTTCTTGTGTGGATAGTGTAGTCATAAATAGGCATTTCGATTTCATTTCCTTCTAATAATTTATTTAAATCATCATAAAATAAATCATTGTCAAAAGCCTTAGGGTGGTCGTAATTTAGGCCAACCCTATCTTCAAAGGCCAAGTCATCATGGGCCTTATAATAATTATCATGGCCAATTACTACAAGATCACTTTCAAATTCTTTGGCTAAAAGCTTTACTATCGAAGATTTACCACTGGCAGATCCGCCTGCAACAGCTAAGATTTTAGGTTTAATCATAGTTTAATCTCGTTTTTGATTGTCCCTTCTAGGTATGAATATAAGTTGTCAAAGACAATTTCCGCCCTTATTTGCATGGCTTCTTGGGTATAGAAGGCAACATGATTTGTCAAAAGAACATTTTTGGCATTTCTAAGTGGGTAGTCTTTTGGAAGTGGTGGTTCCATATCAAAAACATCTATACCTGCGCGGAGCTTATCTTCATTTAATAACTTGGCTAGGTAGTCGTTGTCTACAACAGCTCCCCTTGCACAATTTATTAGTACAGCCTTATCTTTCATTAGGTCAAGCTCTTCTTTACCAAGGAAATGTTTGGTTTCTTTATTATTTGGTATATGAAGAGAAACTATATCAGCTTCCTTTAATAGGGTCTTTAGGTCAACGTATTCTACACCAACTGCTTTGATTTCTTCTTTTTCTGTTCTAGAATAAGCTATTATCTTGCAGCCAAATACTTGTAAGATTTCGATAAGTTTTTTGCCTATATTTCCTGTACCAATTACACCAAAGGTCTTGCCCTTTATTAGGGAGCCTAAAAGGTAATTGTTTGTGTCCTCAAAGATATTTGCCTTGTTTTCGTTGAATTTTCTTAAGACACCAATTGTAAGTCCTATAACTAGCTCTGCTACAGAATCATCAGAATAACCTGAAGCATTTAGGACCTTTATGCCTCTTTCCTTGCAAGCATCAAGGTCTACATGGTCTACACCAGTAAAGGCTACATCTATAAGCTTAAGATTAGTCGCCTCAATTACCTTTCCACTTACAGGCTTGTTTGTAATTATGGCTATATCAGTATCTTTGAGTCTATCTATTTTTTCATCCTCATCCTTAGCACTCTCATTAAGATATTCAAATTCATGACCAAGGGCCTCTATTTTTTCTTTTTGCTCTAAAATGTATGATTCTTTAACTTCTAATGGATCTATAAGACTAATTTTCATTAATATGCTCCTTATCGTTTCTTTAAAAAATCTCTTGCATTTATTATACTCTATTTGCAAATAAAGAAGTAATTATATTATGAAAAGCTTTTTACTTACTTGAAAAAAACATCCTCTTGCGATAAATTGTTAATAACAATAGAAAGGAATAAGTATGGCGGTAGGAATAGCATTTGACAAAGGGCTTTGCGTAGATGCCCTAAAATATTATTGTGAAGTTTTTGACTTGGATTTTCCTGCAAATATAATCAGATATAGTGATTTTCAAAAATATAATTTACCAGCTGATTTAAAAGATAGGATTTATAACTCATATCTAGATATTTATGATAATAGGATATATTTTTATGATGTAACCAATGATAACGTATTACAGAAGGGTAATAACGTAAGAATCGTAATAGAAACAAGTTCTGATAATCTTTTCAGGGCCTATATGAATTTTAGAAAGGACTCTAATGTTACCTTTGAGCCCCAGAAATTTAACAACAAATTATTTACAACCCTTATCGACAAATACCAAGTAAGCTGGCAGTTTATTGCTGACATTAAGGACTAAAAAAGACCCAAAGCCTATGATTTAGACTTTGCGGTCTTATTTTTTTCTCTTAATTTTTTAAAAAAACTTTGCAAGATTTCAAGCGATTCTTCTGCCATAAGCCCATAAGAAATTTCTGGCACATTTAGATGAGGGCTGTCTTGGTTAATGAAATTGGTTGAAAAGCCTCCTCTTTTGGGATCTGTTTGACCAACTACAAGTCTTTTTATCCTTGAATGCATTATAGCTCCCGCGCACATTATGCAAGGTTCTAAAGTCGTATAGATTGTACATTCTTCAAGTCTAAAATCTCCAATTTTCTCGCCTGCCTGCCTTAAGGCATAGATTTCTGCGTGATTTAATGCAGATTTGCCCTTGTAGGTGAAATTGTGGCCCCTACCTACAATTTTATCCTCAAAAACAACAACGGCCCCTATTGGGACCTCGTCTATTGCTTTTGCAAGTTTGGCCTCATAGAGGGCCTCATTCATAAAAAATTTATCTTTTTCATTAAATATATCTTGCATATAAAATTTCCTTTTGGTGTACCGAAGAGGATTCGAACCTCCGACACCTGCCTTAGGAGGGCAGTGCTCTATCCAGCTGAGCTACCGGTACATAAAAAGCAAAATAAATTTGCTTTTATCTTGCTATTAGTGTTTTTAGTAGAAAATCTGAGCTATCTTTGATAGTTCTGATTATTCTTGAGAAAAGTGTCGCCCTATCTAAAGCTTTCTTAGAATAAAGACCTACTTTTTCATGTTCATCTTTGTATGATACCTCGACTTCACCTAGGTCTTCACCTTCTTTAATAGGTGCTTTGATACCGTCTTTTATATTATACACCACTTTTGGATTTTCGCCTTCTTTTACTATCATTTTTATATCTTCTTTAGGGAAAAGCTCTATATATCCTTGTTTTACGGTTGGATCTTTTTTTGTAGCGGCTGCTACATTTGTATCAAGAACTGTCCTTTGTGAATAATATTTGCTTACATAATAGATTAAATCACTCATTACAAGGTTACGGGTATCTTTTTGATCTGCTCCCATAACTACACCGATAGTCCTGAAGGTATCTTTGCTATCAAGCTTGCTCATATCACAAGTTGTAACTAAGCAGAAGCCTGCCGCATCTGTTGTTCCTGTCTTTAAACCATCGACCCCTTCGATTTCATCCATTAAAGGTATGGTTGATTTTTTATCTATGTCCTTAGCAGGATTTTTTATCTCTCTGATAGCTGTATAATCAAGGATTTGTGGGTAAGTTTTGATTATATGAGCACTTAACTTAAATAAATCCCTTGCAGATGATGAATTTTGAAGACCATCTTCTGTTTCTATACCGCTAGCATTGTAGTATACTTGGCTTTCAAGTCCTAACTCTTTGGCCTTTTCATTCATTTTCCTAGCAAAGGCTGCCTCTGATACTTCTAGGGTATTGGCAAGAAGATAGGCACAGTCATTTCCACTTACGGCTATAAGACCTTCTATTAATTCTTTGACAGTATAGGTCATACCATCTTTTACGCCAAGAGCTGAATATTCCCAACTAGTTAGCTTTTCGCTTTCGCTATCTGCTACAACCTTTGTATCTAGGCTAATTTTTCCTTCATCTATGGCTTCTTCTACTAATAAAAAAGTCATAAGTTTGCTAAGAGATGCCATAGGCATTGACTCATCAGCATTTTTTTCATAATAGACTTCGCCTGTTTCCTCATTGGCAATTAGATAGGCTTTTACATTATCATCTAGCCCTACTATCTTATTTTGTCTAGCAGCCATGCTTGTTGGCATTAGACCTATAAATATTGCCGCAATTAGGCTTAGTATTTTTAATTTACTTTTCACTACTCCTCCTAGTTTAGAAAAGATTCTAACTTTTTATAATTATCCCTCAAAAGTTTTAGAGTTTTTACATCTATTGCCCTATCATAGCTAAATCCCAATACTTCGGCTTCTTGCATACCGATTTTTCTAAACAATATACAGGCCTTAAAGAGGGAATTGTAGATATTTAATGGATTGATGTCGTGGAAGGTATCTTCCAAGTCATCCTTATATTCTTTAACTAAGGTATGGGTAAATTCTCTGCCATCTTTTCCTATATCACGTTTGCCATTAAATTTATTAATAACATGGATCCTTAGCATATTTATTAGCTCATTTCTTAGCTCATTCATCTTTATTGATGCAGCTAGATAATTGTTTTCTTTAAGATAAAGAGATACTTCTATTGCGTAGGCAAAAAAGTTTTTGACTGTCTTTTCAAATTCATATTCTTTTATCGAGCTTAAACTATAGTCATCATTAGCAGCAAGCCTTTCGCTTCCTGGTTTGTTATATAAAAATTCTATATCATTTGGAAGAGTTTTTATAAAGGATTCTGCTATATCACTTGCTATAATCGATTCTGATATCTTGATATCATCTTCTTTGTATAAGTCTATAGTTGTATAGGTAAACTTATTTTTTTCGATTTCTGCTATATCTTTGCTTCTTTTGCTAAAGATCACATCTTCAAATAGACTTTCAAATTCCTCTTCAAGTTTGCCTATTATTACATTGTTAACTATAGTATAAATGTGATAAAATTCATCATTGTTATATCTTTTGACATAAAAAATAGATTCTATCGACTCATTTTTATTGGCATAATCTTTTATTCTTTGTGAAATATCATTTCTCATTTTCACACCAACTTTCTATAAAGCGTTTTAATAACCTTGCAGTAAGTCCCCATATGACAGGCTCTGTGTCATAAAATGAAAGCTCACTTACACCTGCCACAAATTTATAGTCTATACCATTTGGTATTTTCTCAAAGGGAAAGCCTTGTGGAAAATTTAATCTATATGGACAAACATAGGTTACAGGCGGGTTGGATTTTAGAAAATCAATATCAACTGTAAATATCGTTTCTACTTCTTTATTATACTTTATTTCATCGAAATTTTTATTAATTCTTCCATAAAAACTCTTGATATAACTATTGGAAGATGTTAGAATTGTCGATGAATATCCCAAGTACTCAATATCATCCTCATCTAAGAGGAGTTCTTCAATAGTCTCTCTTATGGCTGCATCCTTAAAATTTTCACCTTTTTCAAGACCACCACCCGGAAATGATACCTCACCAGGCTGTCTAACTAATTTGCTTCTTTTTTCAAATAGTATATGGTCTTTTCCATTTACTTCTATTATAGGAATGAAGACTGCATAAAAAGATAATTTTTCATAAAAGTCATCATCTACTTTTAAATATTTCATATAAACCTCTAATAAAATCATATATAAATTGAGTGATAAAGTCAAGTTTAATAGTATAATAAATTGTCATGAAAGGAGATTTTATGTTTAAAGAATTTAAAGAGTTTATATCACGTGGAAATGTGATTGATATGGCTATAGGTATCATCATGGGTTCTGCCTTTACTGCTATTGTAAAGAGTATGGTTGATGACTTACTAATGCCAATTATAGCCGGCCTAACTGCTGGTGTTAATTATGAAGATCTTGTAATAAATATTGGTGGGGCTAGCCTTAAAATCGGCAACTTTATAAATGCTATTATTTCATTTTTAATCATTGCCTTTGTAATGTTCTTGATTGTTAAAGCCATAAATTCTCTCCACAAAAAAGAAGAGAAAGAAGTGACTACAAAAGATTGTCCTTACTGCCAAAGTGAAATTGATATCAAGGCTAGTAGATGTCCACACTGTACATCTAAGCTTGAAAACTATTCAAACGAATTAGAATAATTTAAAAGTCCCGATCTTAGTTTTCTAAGTCGGGACTTTTTCTATCTTTTCTTCTCTTTTACATAGTCACAGGCTGAGCATTTTATCTCGTCTGTCTTTCTATTTTTCTTATGGATTAGGAGATTGCCGCATTCTGGACATTTTTCACCTGTTGGTGGATCCCATAGGGCGTAGTCACAATCTGGGAAATTATTGCAACCATAAAATCTCTTGCCCCTCTTTGAGACCTTTTCTATTATCTCTCCATCCTTGCATTTTGGACATTTGACTCCAGTTGTTTTTATTATTGACTTGGTAAAGTCACAATCTGGAAAACCAGTGCATCCTATAAATTTACCATTGCGTCCGTGCTTTATGGCCAAAGGCTTGCCGCATTTTGGACATTTTTCATCAAGGACCTTATCTTTTACCTTATAATCTGTAGTGTCTTTTTTGACATTTTCCATATCCTTGCTGAAATCCTTATAAAAAGCTCCTAGAACATCCTTCCAGAAAACTTCATTTTCTGCTATCTTATCCAATTGACTTTCCATTTCAGCTGTAAATTCTACATTTATTACATCGTCAAAATTTTCTTGCAAAAAGTCATTTACAGTTTTTCCTAGCTTTGTAGGATAGATTGACCTACCATCTAACTCGACGTAATTTCTTGACATAATTTGGTTGATTGTTGCAGAATAGGTTGATGGCCTACCGATTCCAAATTCTTCTAGGGTCTTTACAAGAGATGCTTCTGTATATCTTGCAGGTGGATTTGTAAAGTGCTGGTCTTTTTCTATTTTTGTCGCACTTATGACATCCCCTTCATTTAAGTCTGGCAAAATATTTTCATTGTCAAGATTTCCTGACAACTTATTAAAACCGTCAAATATTGTAATTTTACCATTTGACCTAAAGATTAAACCATTATTATCAAAGCTAATTTGTGTTGAAAGATATTCGTAATCTGCCATCTGGCTTGCTACTACCCTAGACCAGATTAGCTTATATAGCTTGTATTGTTGGTCTGACAGATATGCTTTTAGGCTTATTGGGTCCCTGTATATTGATGTTGGTCTTATAGCCTCGTGTGCATCTTGGCTGCCCTTTTTCTTTGCTCCATAGGTCTTACCCTTGGAGGCATACTTTTCTCCATACTTTTCCTTGATATATTTGAGGGATTCGCCTACTATCTCGCTTGAAATCCTTGTGGCATCTGTTCTCATGTAGGATATTAGACCTACAGTTCCCTCATGGCCAATGTCTATACCCTCGTAGAGCTGTTGGGCTACTTGCATGGTAAATTTGGTTGAAAAACCAAGCTTGTTTGATGCATCTTGTTGGAGGGTTGAGGTTGTGTATGGGGCCTGAGCCTTACGTTTTTTCTTTGTTTTTGTAACATTGACTACTTCAAATTTATCCTTGTCAATTTTATTTAAGACCTTATCAGCTCCAGATTCGTTTGAAACCTTCATTTTTTTACTCTTTGAGCCATAAAACTCAGATTCAAATTCTATTTTTTCATGCTTGTGTTTAGCCTTGATTGTCCAATATTCTTCTGGGATAAATTTATCTATCTCATCTTGCCTATCTACTACTAGCTTTAGGGCAATGGATTGGACACGACCTGCTGATAGGCCTGCCTTGACTCTCTTCCAAAGGATTGGACTTATTTCATAACCTACTATCCTATCCATGACCCTTCTTGCCTGTTGGGCATCTACAAGGTTCTTGTCGATTTTCCTTGGGTTTTTGATAGCATTTAGGACGTTATTTTTAGTTATTTCATGAAATTCTACCCTATTTTTCGCCTCTGGATCTAGACCTAAAAGAAATTGCAAGTGCCAGCTTATGGCCTCGCCTTCCCTATCAGGGTCTGTCGCCAGATAAATATTATCAGCATTATCAGCTTCTTTTTTTAATTCATTAATAGTTTTCGCCCTGCCCCTTACTTTTATGTATTCAGGTTCAAAGTTATTTTCTATATCAACTCCAAATTTAGACTTAGGCAAATCTCTTAGGTGGCCTACTGTGGCCTTTACCTTATAATTTCTGCCTAGCATTTTTGAAATTGACCTAGCCTTGGTTGGCGACTCAACTATTACTAGATTTTTTGCCAAATTCTCACTCCTTTATGGTAAATTCGTTATTTCCAATATTTTCTATTATATCTTTAAGTTCCAAACTCGTTAGCAAAAAGTTTATCACATCTATCTCTAAAGCTAAATTTAAAGATAGGTCATCTGGATTTGAGTTTGGGTTATTCTCAATATATCTTACTACAGCCTCTTCATCCTTATCAAGGGCAGAATAATCTATTTGTCTTTTTGTGGCCTTCCTATCTAAAAGATAATCAAGCTCTTCAAGGATATCATCGGCATTTGTTATAAGTTTTGATCCTTCCTGTATTAGCATATTTGTGCCCTTTGAATAAATGGAATTGATATTGCCAGGAACGGCAAAAACTTCCTTGCCTTGTTCTAGGGCACACCTAGTTGTAATCATTGTTCCTGACTTCTCCTTAGCTTCTATAACAACAGTTGCCAGAGAAATCCCTGATATTATCCTATTTCTCCTCGGAAAATTGTAGGCTAAAGGCTGAGTTCCTAGGGGAAATTCTGAAAGAATTAAGCCTTCTTCAGCAATTTTTTCGTACAAAAACTTATTGGCCTTGGGGTAAATCTCATCAATCCCACAGCCAATCACCCCGATTGTCCTGCCTCCCACATCAAGTGTTGCCTTATGGCACATGGCATCTATCCCATAAGCAAGGCCTGATACTGTGGTTAATCCTGCTGCTGACACCTGACTAGCTAGGTTTTTGCAGGCCCACTTACCATAGTCCGTACACTTTCTAGCACCAACAAAGGCAATAGACTTACTATCATTTTCCTGATTAAGCCTTCCTTTATAATAAAGGATGGCTGGTCTATCGTCTATATATCTGAGGTTTTCTGGATAGTCATCATCAAGGATTGTAACATAATTTATTCCAAGCCTCTGGATTTTTTCATAATATTTTTCAAAGGCCTCGAGGTTTTTGGAGTCAAATATCTTTTCATAAAGCTTATCGGATAAATTGGAAAAATATGGCCTATCCTTTTCGAAGAAATCCTCAAGCAGATTTTCTTCATACAAGTCAAGGATGGTCATATTATTTATGTATATAAAGTTTAAATATAATAAAATTTCTCTCTTATCAAAACGCATTTTCTATGTAATTTATCTTTCTTGTATCAAGGTAAACTTCGCACACATCATAGCGGCTGATGAAGTCAAACATCTTATTTTCCGCTAAAAAGGCCTGGCTTGCCTTGATAATTCTCTGTTGCTTATAAAAATCCACAGCCTCTGCTGCATAGGCGAAGTTATCACTCTTTCTAGTCTTAACCTCAACAAAGGCAAGTGTTTGATCCTTGAAGGCAATTATATCAATTTCCCCAAAGGTCTTGGAAAAATTCCTAGCAAGTATCCTATAGCCATTTTCTATCAAATATTTTTCAGTGAGATTTTCTCCAAAATCTCCAATATTTCTCTTAAGTGTCATATGAAAGATAGCTGCCTTTCGTGAAATTTCCTAAGGAAGGTCTGCCTGTGGATTGGGGTTTCACCAAGCCTTTCTAGGCCTTCATAGTGGGCCTTTGTCCCGTAGCCAAAATTTGTCTCAAAATGGTAGCCCGGATAAATTTTTGCAAAATTAATCATGATATCATCCCTTCTTATCTTGGCTAAAATTGAGGCACAGGAGATAGCATATTCGTTAAGATCTCCCTTTACAATGTTTAATTGGGGAATAGGGGTATTAATCCTTTCAGCATCAATTAGGACTATATCTGGGACAATTTCAAGGCCATTTAGAGCATCTTCCATGGCCCTATGGGTTGCTTCCTTTATATTTAGCTGGTCAATCTTATGATTATTGGCATAGCCATAGGAATATGCTAGACAGTCTTTGAGGATTTTCTCCTTTAAATCTAGCATTTTCTTGCGGCTTAGCTTTTTAGAATCAGTGACCCCCTCTATGTGGGAATCCTTTTTCATAATCACAGCACAGGTTACAACTGGACCTGCCAAAGGCCCCCTGCCCACCTCATCTATTCCTGCTAGGTAGTCATATTTTTCATATATTTCTTTTTTTATGTCATCATTGTATTCTGAATATTTCATATCTTCTCAAGGGTAATTCTTCCAAGCTTGCCAGTTCTAAAATCATTTAGGATAATTGTCGCAGTCCTTGTATAGTCAAAATCTCCACCAGCTATGAGGGCCCCACGCTTTTTAGCTATTGCTTCATATATTTCAATGGCCTTGGCATTTGGATCTATCCCATACCTTTCTACAAGATTTTCTGGATATAAGTCCTTCATCTCATCTAGGAAATATAGGGTCAAGTCTTCTATATTTAGGATTTCATCCTTAATAGCATTAGTAAAAGATAAGTGAAGGCCTGTCCTATCGTCAAATTTTGGCCACAAAACCCCAGGAGTATCTAAAAGCTGGATATTAGCATCAGTCCTTATCCATTGCTTAGTTTGAGTAACACCTGGACGGTTGCCAACCCTTGCCCCCTTTTTCTTTGATACATTATTAATAAAGGTAGACTTGCCAGAGTTTGGAATCCCTACAATCATCATCCTAATTAAGGGATTGTCTATATTTTTTTCCTTATGCTTGTCAAACTTATCCTTTAATACCTCTCTAGCATGGTCATAAATCCTCTTAGTATTTATTTTCTCCTTAGAATTAAGCAGGATAGCCTCAATCCCCTCATCATGAAAATGCCTAATCCACTTTTGATTCTCATCAGGATCTGCCAAATCAGCCTTATTCATAATCATAAGTCTAGGCTTAGAGCCAAGTATATCATCAAGCATAGGATTTCTAGAAGATTCAGGAATCCTCGCATCAATAATCTCAAGAACTATATCGACAAGCTTCAGATTTTTCTCTATTTCTTCCTTGGTCTTTTTCATATGACCAGGAAACCAATTTATATTAAGTGCCATATCTATCTCCTAACTACTACCTTCTATTATACATAAGTATTCAAAAATTGCATTTTATCTTTCTATCAGTCATAAATATTATATCAAAAAAAGGCCAATAAAAAAACACCACAGATATATGGATAAGCTTCCATAGTTCTGTGATGTTTATTTTATAGAATTGTATTATTAAACTTGTTAAAAACTAAAGCCGACATGTGATTTTTTCTACCCAAATCATTTTCAGGAAACTTCCATGTAAGATATGCAAAAAATACCAAAAGTAAAAAGTTAATTATAATTCTTTTCTTAGATTTAATCTTTTTATATAAGTATAAATCAAGACCAATATTAAATATTGTACAGATCAAAAATACTATTGGAAAATACCAATGTGAATAATTTACAGCTAATAAACCAAAAATAGGAATTATAATATAATTAAAATTGGATCTAATTTTTTCTAATTTTTTTGTATCATGCATATCTTCCAAAAACATCTGAGTATTTGCTCCCCGCTTTTTTAGTGTAAGTTGAATCAGTATAATAATCGTATCTGTAATAAAAATACCATCCATCAGCAGATTGATAGCTATATCTTATATAATACACATCTCCAATCCCTGTATAATGCATTGATTTCATCAAGATATTAGCTATAGTACTAATCTCTTTATCAATTTTTGTACCACAAATATAAGCTAGTACTGTAGCTATATCTACTGCTGTTGAAATATTCCCCGACCTTGAACCATATTTTTTTCCAATAAGCTTTGCTCCTGGCATAGGTGCTGGTAATCCTGTTAAACTACTAGGAGATATAACGTTTTCAAAATGAGATGAATTAATTACTCGACTGTTACCTGACGCTTTAGCAACATTGCACATGACAGGGGATATTAACCCTGTTATTAATAAAACTGATACTACTTTTTTCATATTTACCTACTTATTTCTTACTTTCATAATATCACTAACTCATCAACTTAAACAGGACATCCATGTCCTGTTTGTATTGTTGATTGTATATTATAATAATATCAAGTTAAAAGGAGGTATTTATAATGAAAATAAAGATAACTATTTTACTTATAATTATTATGTTAATGCCAGTAGTACAAAACAGTAATGAGGATGATATTATCAAAATAAAAAAAGAAATAAATTATTGTGTCAAATAATAGATTTTCTATCAATTAATATTTTACTCTTATTAGAAATTATTTTTCCTAAACCAACATTTTTAGAGTGTTCCGCAAATGTTTTTGATAATCTTAGTGAATCTAAGCTATCACTTAATTCCAACTTATTTTCACACAAAAATTTATTATAATATAGACAAGTCAAACCATCTATGCTCCCAATGGACTTAGCATATGATATAGCTTCATTTAGTATTTTTAATAACCTTTCGTATTCTTCATCGATATATAAAGAGTTGGTCAAACTAATATATGACAATATATTTATAATTGGATTTCTATTGTTTTTCATACAAAACTCTAGTATTTCATTTCTATGTAAAGAACCATATGTTTTATACTCATTGCATATATTAATTAACAAACGTAATTCCAAAATATTGTTACTTGTAGCCACAAATTTTTCATTCATAAACTTATTATCTGTAATCTCATTAAATCTACTTAATAAAATAGTTTTATCATCATTATCAAGGTAATCCATGTATATTTTTATTAAATAAAGATCCTTATTGTTAATAGTCGATGTTCTATTATCTAACTGTTGAATATAATTCATTATGAACTTCTTTTGTGAAAAATCAATTGAATCTAAATCTAAATTCAAATTATTATATAATGATTTAAACATTGTATAATGTGCATAACATTTTCCGATATAAATATCTACTAAGTCAACTTGATAAACTCGAGATAAAGAAATTAATGTTTCTATAGTCGGTTTTTGTATATTTCCATTTTCAAGTCTTGATATGGTTCTTAAACTTATCCCTGTATAAAACTCAACATCTTCTTGGGTCAGATTCATATTTTCTCTTAAATTTTTGAGTAAATTTGCAAACTCATAACTATATTTCATTTCTTTACCTCCTTTTTATATATTATATCAAACTTGATATAAATTAAAAATTTTATATTAAAATACCACAGTTATAAAGTAAAAATTCTTACCTAACTGTGGCAATTTCTTATATTTTATTTACAGACCTTTCAATAGTTTTTTTGTCTTTTATTTCAATAATCTTATCGTAATACTTGCTATAGTCAATATCCCTTCTGTGGGAAATTGATATTAGGGTCTTATCAAGACTTGCAAAGATTTCTTCAATCTCACTTGCCATTTTTAGGTCCAGGGCAGATGTTGCTTCATCTATCAAGATAATTGGGCTATCCTTATATAGGGCCCTGGCTATTTCAATCCTTTGCATCTCCCCTCCTGAGAGGTTAGAACCTGCATCTTTTATAATTGTCATGTAGCCTTTTTCAAGATTGTTTATAAGTGGCTCTAGGCCTGACTTTTTGATGGCTTGATCAAGTCTATCATAGTCAATCTCATCTTCATTTTCAAAAAGGACAATATTTGCTAGGATTGTGTCCCTAAATATCATTGGTTTTTGGGCTACAATAGAGATTTTTTCATAAATATCCTCACGACTTAGGTTCATTATATTTTCATCCATGATGAAAATATCCCCATCATTTGGCCTAAGCTCTTTTGTAATAAGTTTAAAAATCGTAGACTTACCAGTACCGCTTGCACCGTTTATGATTATGTGGTCATTTTTATTTATCCTAAATGAAGCTTCTGATAAAATCTCTTTAGGTCCATAGGAAAAATCAACTTTTGAAAATAATATTTCTGACTTTTCTTCTGGAATTTCTTTTTCTTGGCCGTACTCGCCTTCAAATTTATCTTCCCTATAAGAATAATCTTCCAAAATCCTTTCTCTGATTTTCTTAGT
Source organism: Anaerococcus sp. NML200537 (assembly GCF_026131715.1). Lineage (NCBI taxonomy): Bacteria > Bacillati > Bacillota > Tissierellia > Tissierellales > Peptoniphilaceae > Anaerococcus > Anaerococcus sp. NML200537. Next base: position 71,511 of record NZ_JAMXSL010000006.1, read on the forward strand.
TGAAATTATATTGCCATAGGAATCTTCTATCTCTTGCATCGGCCAAATTATAATATTCATAAGGCTTAAGAGAACCGGAAAATAAAAGGCTTCTATCTTGCCCCAATAGACAAAAAGAGCCGATAAGAGCATTAAAAATGTCTGCAATATCATGGAAGAGATATTTATCAATGATATCCTAGAAGAATTTAAAAATAAAGATTTCTCGTGGATTTTCTCATTCTCTTTGGTCCTTTGGTCAAATTTCCTAAGAAAATGGCCTGTTTTGTTAAATCTAAAAAGAGTTCCATAGCCATAAAATGAATCATTTAATATCTCATTGTAGGAATTTAGGGACTTCATATACTTCTCATTCTCATTTGAAGAAAGAGAGGAAATAAACTTAGAAATCAGCATAATTATGATACCAAAGACAAAGATAATTAGGGTTATTTCAAGATTTATGGTAAAACCATAGGCCAAGCACAAAAATAGAAGGACTATATTTGAAATAATCCAATCGACAGAAAATAGATAATTATCCTCTATAAATTTCAAGTCATTGTTAAATAAAGATATGTAAGATGCCTTATCCTTACTTTCAAAATAAAGAGGATCTCTTCTTAGGATATTTTCCATCAAGTCTCTCTTAACCCTCACATTCCACAAATAAGAAATCCTAGCCTTCATCCTAGACCTGGAGACTCTCAAAGTGAAAAAAACAAAGGCCCAAAGGATGAAAAATATAAGGGTAGATTTAATCAAGGTCCCATCCCTATACGACACAATCCTAGAAAACCTCTCAATCAACCTAGTCATGAAATATTGCTCAAGATTACTAGCTAGGGAAAGGATAATAAAACCAAGGAAAACCCAGTTTAGCCTTATAAATTTAAAGTTGTCTTTTTGATAAATCTCCTTCATATAACCCTACTTTCTATATATCTAATCTTGTTTTATTATTTCTATAATATTTAAAACATTATGTAATGTCAAAGGCACATATGCCTTTGCTAAATCAAAATTAATATAAAAATTTTTATGCTAATATCTTATCTATACTTTTATTTATTACTTTACATAAGTCGCTATTAATGTTATTCTTAAGTAATAGCCTTGTTACAGTTAAAGGTTCCTCATAATTATTAAATGACCTATATGAAGCAAGAAAATTTATGAAGTGAAGGTAAAGCAATCCATCTAGGGAAGTTTTTTGTCTACAATATGCTATTCCTTCACTAGATATTTTTATAGCATGGTCGTAATCTTTATTTATTACATAGAAATTTGAAAAATTATTGTAGGCTAATAACTTTACTATTGAATCTTTATTCTGATTTTTACATTTTTCAAATATTTCGAGTCTATCGATATTCTTAAAATTTCTTGAGTCGCTTGCTATATTTAATAAAATACGTAATTCTATAGGAGATAAGTCTATATTAGAAAAATTCCCCCTCTTTATCTTTGACGAGCTTAAGTCTTCAAAGTGATTTTTTAAATCATAACCGCTTACTTGATCATTTAGGTATTTGATAAAAAGTTCTAGTAGGTCTATTTCATATCTTTTTGATTGTAGATCTTTATCATCTTTTATTAGGTTGATTTTTTCTAATAAGTCACTCCTTATTTCTTTGCTTAAAAATATGGCATTTATATCTAAGTACTTTTTTATTTCTTCTAATAGACAATAATTACCATAGATATATTTCTTGTATAAGTTTAAGATATCGAGGTCATAGACTTTTGATAATTCTGTTAGACTATCTACAGAAGCAGACCCTATCTCTCCTCTTTCAAGCCTTCCTATTGTTCTTTGGCTCAAATTGCCTATTTCCGCTACGTCAGCTTGCCTTAGTCCCTTGATTTCTCTTATTTCTATTAATTTTTTCCCAAATTCTTTTCTCTCATTTGTCATACTTGCCTCTTTAACTCTCTTCTTATTTATAATATCATAAAGAAACTTTATTTTAAAGAATTAACTATGTATTGATTAGAAATTTACACTTAAAAAGGACCTTTGTTTATCTAACAAAAGCCCCTTCTACTTAGTAATTTGTTTTTTCTTTAACTTTAGCAGCCTTACCTTGACGATCTCTTAGGTAGTTTAGTTTTGCTCTTCTTACCTTACCACGTCTGGTTACTACTAATTTTTCTATTCTTGGGTTGTGATATAGGAATGTTCTTTCTACTCCTACACCGTATGATATTCTTCTTACTGTGAAGGTCTTTCCTACTGTTCCTTCGTTGATGTAGATTACTGTTCCTTCGAAGTCTTGTAGTCTTGTCTTGTCGCCTTCTTTGATTCTGTAGCTTATTCTTACAGTATCACCTACATTAAAGTCAAAGTTTTCTTCACGTAGGTTTTCACTTTCTATTTTTTTGATTAAATCCATCTTTGCTCTCCTCTCGTAAGTACTTTTCGTATAGGTCGTATCTTACTCTTTTTGTTTTTTCTATTGCATTTTTCTTATTCCAAGCTGCGATTTTCTTATGGTCTCCACTTACTAGTTCGTTTGGTACGTGGTAGCCGTTGAATACTCTTGGCTTGGTATATTCGTCTTGTTGCAACAATATATTGTAGTGAGAATCTGTTGTTAATGACTCTTCCTTGCCTACTACTCCATCTATGAACCTTGCCATTGAATCTATTAGGACCATAGCTGGGATTTCTCCGCCTGTAAGTACATAGTCTCCTATAGATATCTCATAGTCTACATAATGATTTGTTATCCTTGCATCTATGCCCTCGTAATGACCGCATATGATTATCAAATGTTCAATACTTGCAAAGTCGATTGCTAACTTCTGATTTAAAACTTTTCCTGTAGCCGACATAAAGGCTACTTTTGAATTTGCTTTCTTGACTGATAATAGCGCATCATATATTACTTGAGGTCTTATTAGCATTCCGGCTGCCCCGCCGTATACTGTATCATCTACGTGATTATGCTTGTTGTTTGCAAAATCTCTCATGTCTACTATTTCTAGGTCTAATTTTTGATTTTGTATGGCCTTCCCTATTACTCCATAGGTCTTTAGAAATTCAAAAGATTCTGGAAATAAGGTTAGGAGTGTTACTTTATTCATAGTCACTAAAATTTTCTACTTCTATAAATCCTTTTTCAGTATTTATTTCTTTGATTGTATTTTTGATAGCTGGAAGTAATACTTCGCCCCTATCTGTTTTTATCACATAGATATCATTAGGATATACTCCTGAGATTACATCTTTTATCTCTCCTACTTTTTGCCCATCGCAGGTGACACTTAGACCGTATAGGTCTTTGATGTATATTTCATCTTCGTTAAGTTTACCCAAATCTTTTTCATCTATGGTTAAATCTTTGCCAATGAATTTGAGAATATCGTTGATATTATCGTATTCTTCAAAGCCTAATATTAGCATATTTTTTTGCTTATAAGATCTTTTTATGGTTACTATTTCGTTTCCTATAAAAAGTTTAGATCCAATTTTAAATCTTTCTTCGTTATCGCTTAGACTTTTTACTTTAATTTCGCCTCTTATTCCTTGGGCTTTTACAATCTCTCCTACTGAGATTCTCATATTTTTATATTTACCTTAACATTTTCCTTTATAGCTGCGCTTCTAGCGATAGTTCTTATGGAGTTTATGATATTGCCTCTTACTCCTATAACCCTACCCTTATCTTCTTCAGCTACTTTTATTAGTATGTTTACTTCGCTGCCTTCTCTATCTTCGATGATTTCTACAGCGTCTTTGTCGCTTACTAATTCTTTTACTATTAATTCAACTAGTTCTTTCATAATTATGCTAATACATCATTGTCTTTGAATAGCTTTTCTACAATAGATGTTGGTTGTGCACCGTTTTTGATCCATTGTTTAGCTTTTTCATTGTCAATTCTAAATACTTTTGGTTCAGCAACTGGATTGTAGTAGCCTATCTCTTCGATAAATCTACCATCTCTTGCTCTTCTAGAATCTGCTACAACTACTCTGTAGAATGGTTTTTTCTTTTGTCCCATTCTCTTTAATCTAATTTTTACTGCCATTTTTTCCTCCTTATTTTTTAAAAGAAAGGCATTTTTGGAAATCTTCTGCCTCTTTTTTGATTTGCTTTAAATCCGCTCATCTTTTTCATCATTTTTTTAAGCTCTTTAAATTGTTTAAGTAGCTTATTAAGTTCACGGATATCTACTCCAGAACCATTTGAAATCCTTACTTTTCTACTTTTTCCAATTATTTCTGGGTTATCTTTCTCTTCTTTTGTCATAGAATTGATTAGGGCTTCTATCTTGTCAAATCCGGCATCATCCACATTGACTCCCTTTAACATTTTAGAATTTACTCCCGGTATCATTGCAAGTAGATCTTCTAGAGGACCCATATTCTTGATTTGTTGGATTTGCTCCATGAAATCATCTAGGGAATATGTCTGCTCTCTCATCTTTGCTTCTAATTCTTTGGCATTTTCTAGAGAAAATTGTGCTTCGGCTTTTTCTATTAGCGAAAGTACATCTCCCATTCCAAGGATTCTGCTTGCCATCCTGTCTGGATGGAAAGGCTCTAAGTCGTCAAGTTTTTCACCAACACCTATAAATTTGATTGGTTTTCCTACAACTTGTCTTATGGATAGGGCAGCCCCGCCTCTTGCATCACCATCTAGCTTTGTTAGGATTACTCCTGTTATGTCTAGGTAGTCATCAAAGGTTTTGGCTACATTTACCGCTTCTTGACCTGTCATAGCATCTACTACCAAGAGGATTTCGTCAGGTTTGACGCTTTCTTTGATGTTTTTAAGCTCTTCCATGAGCTCATCATCTATCTGAAGCCTACCTGCTGTATCTAGGATTACTGTGTCGTAATTATTATGCCTAGCGTATTTTTTGGCCTCGGTAGCTATAGTGACAGGATCAGTTTTGCCCATTTCAAATACGTGGGTATTTGCTTGTTTACCTACTACCTTAAGCTGTTCAATAGCTGCTGGTCTGTAGATATCTAGGGCTGCTAGCATTGGATTTCTGTTTTCTTTTTGTAAGAGTTTTACAAGTTTACCAGAATGGGTGGTTTTACCAGAACCTTGTAGACCTACCATCATTACCATATGAGGGGTAGAGCCTCTTAAGTCTAGCTTTGAATTTTCCTTGCCCATTAGCTCAGTTAATTCTTCATTTACTATCTTGACTACCATTTGGCCAGGAGATAGGGATTTCATCACATCTTCTCCAAGGGACCTTTCCTTGATAGTCTTTACAAAGTCTTTTACAACCTTGTAATTGACATCTGCTTCCAGGAGTGATAATCTTATCTCTCTCATGGCAGTGTCTATGTCTTTTTCATTTAATTTTCCTTTTCCTGTTAGTTTTCCAAGGGCTTCTTGGAGTCTATCAGCAAGGTTTTCAAATGCCATATAAGCTCCTAAATCTTTTCAATTACTATATTTAACATCTCAATTGCTTCTTTATTATTTGAACTTTCAATCAGCTCTCTTATATCATAAAGAGCTCCTACAAGTTCCGTTTTGCTTTTTAGTAAAGAAAGCTCATCTTCAAACTCAAATAATTTATCAACACTTCTATTGATCATATCTGATATGGCCTGCTTGGTTCTGCCGGTATTATCAGCTATTTCCTGAAGGGATAAATCTTCGTTATAATAGCAATTTATAACATCTCTTTGCTTTTCATTTAGAAGTGCACCATACATGTCATATAACTGGGCTACTTTTACAATTTTTTCCATATTATCACCTGTCAATATTTTTACTTGACTCGATTATTATACACGCTATATAAAGCCATGTCAAATAATTTACTTGACCCACTTTTAATTTTTTTCATAAAGAAAAAAGCCATAGTTTTTGGCTTAATTATCCAACTATGGCTTATATATTTTATGGAAGATTGAAGAATGGATTTATCTTCCTGTCATCTTCGCTATTTTTCTCATTTGGTCTTGCTTGTTTATATTCATCTACATTTGATGAATCAAGGGTAAATTTAAAGTCGACTTTCATTTGCTTACCATCTCTAACAAGGCTAATTTCTGCGCTATCACCTACGGCATAGCCTAAAAGGATTTTCCTTAGACCAGACATATCCTTGACTTCTTTACCGTCAATTGCTGTAATGATATCGCCCTTTTTGATTGAATCATCATCTGAAAAGACGCTTACTACATAGATACCATGGTCAGTGCCTAGGTCCTTATCCCTTAGGTAGGACATTTGTTTTAGGTAGTCGATTGACTGGCCAGTAATACCTAGGTAGACAGAATCAAATTTACCTTTTTTTCTAATTGTATCAATAACTGGTTTTACAGTATTAATTGGAATAGCAAAGCCAATGCCATCTGAGTTACCAGCCTTGGCAGTATTTATACCAATAAGCTCTCCCTTAGAGTTTAGAAGAGCACCACCAGAGTTGCCTGCATTGATTGCCGCATCTGTCTGCATTAATCCATCCATTTGGACTCCTGTATTAAAGGCAACACTCCTATTTAGGCCTGAGATTATACCAGATGTTACAGTAGATTGAAGCTGGAAGCCCAAAGGATTACCAATAGCCACAACCCTATCACCTACACCAATCTCATCGCTATCACCAATATCAATTGCCTTAAGGTTCTTGTTGTTTGAATCAACCTTGATTATGGCAAGGTCTAAGGATGAATCATTCCACACAAGTTCTGCTGGAGCAGTATCACCATTGTTAAACAAAACATTGATTTCCTTAGCATCTCCATCACTAACAACGTGGGAATTTGTTACAATATAGCCATCCTTGCTCACGATAGATCCAGAACCAATTCCCTCAACATAACCTGACTGAGGTCCAAAAAATGACTGTTGGACAACCTTAGACACAGTATTTATGCCAACCACAGAGTCAATAGATTTTTTAACCACAACTGACTCCATAGACGCATTATCCTTAATCTCAATTGGTTTAGTATTGTCCTGTCTTGTTTCTATTTGATTTGTATTATTAACTTCCATTTTATTAGTCTTAGCACCTGCTAGTAGGAAATATACGATAAATCCACCAACAATAGCGCCAAGAAGACCAGCAGCAAAAGTAGCAAAACCCCCACCGGATCTCTTATATTTTCTATTATTCATACTTTCCTCCTATTTAATAATATATACCCAGTTTGTGCCAAAAAAATGAATTCTTAATTAAATTTATATAAAATTCTTAATTTTTATGTAAAAGCCTTAAAATTTAAATGTTTTCAAATAAAAAGGAGAGAAATTAATCTCTCCAACCAATTATTTAACCTTGTCAATATAGGCCCCGTAGCCCTCCTCCTCCATCTTGCTAAGAGGAATAAAGCGCAAAGCCGCTCCATTTATACAATACCTAACGCCGCCCTTATCCTGTGGCCCATCATTAAAAACATGACCCAGATGAGAATCAGCACGCCTAGACCTAACTTCCACCCTATACATATTGTGGGACTTATCACCCCTATAATTGATATTGGAATCAATAGGCTTAGTAAAAGAAGGCCAACCGCAACCAGCATCATACTTATCCCTAGAAGAAAAAAGTGGCTCACCACTGACCTTATCAACATAAATTCCTGGCTCATCAAAATCATCATACTCAGAAGAAAAGGCCCTCTCAGTTTGATTTTCCTGGGTAACCCTATATTCTTCCTCGCTAAGCTTATCCTTCAAAGCTTTCTTATCCTTATTAAGAGTATCCTTCTTAGAATCTAGAGGCTCATTTGCAAGGCCAATATTGATATGACAATAGCCGCCAGGATTCTTATCCAGATAATCTTGATGATAGTCTTCAGCCAAGACAAAATTTTTCAAAGGCTCAACCTCAACAGCGATTTTTTTATCAAAGCCTTCCTGCTTTTGCCTGATAACTTCATCGATAACAAGCTTATCATTTTCATCAGTAAAATAAATCCCAGTCCTATACTGTCTCCCCTCATCATTACCCTGTTTATTAACAGAAGTAGGGTCAATAATCCTAAAATAATACTCCAAAATATCCTGCAAAGCTAGCTTATTTGGATCATAAGAAATCTTAACAGTCTCGCTATGATCAGTTTGGCTGATTTTCTTATAGTTAGTATCAGAAGACTTTCCATTAGCATAACCTACCTCAGTATCAATCACGCCAGCAATCTTCTTAAAATACCCCTCAACACCCCAAAAACATCCACCAGCCAGGTAAATTTCTGATAAGTTGCTAGACTTAGAAAGATCTTCCTTAGAAATAACTTCATCATGACTAGAATCATCAGAAGACCCAGCAAAAAACTTAAAACCAATAAAAACCACAAACAAAGCCAATAAGGCAAATAAAATTCTATATTTTTTCATAAATTCCCTCGTAATTTTTTAATAATTCTACCATAGATATGATTAAAATCTAATAAAGATTGCCAATTACAGCCATTATAATAATATAAAATGATTATAAGCATAATTATCGGGTAATTACTTTATTAAGACAGGTGTTAGATAATAATAGATAAAGGAGAGGTTATGATAGACTTAATTCTTATTTTATTGACAATATTTTTCCTTGTAATCGCTATTTATCAAGCTGATAAAAATAAAAACAAAAGTAAAAAGAGTGTTCCTTATAAATTATCTAAGATGTTTGCAAATATATTAAATTTTGTTACTTTTTTAGATACTCAAGAAGTTAATAATATAATTGATGATATAGAAAATGATAAAGAGAAAGATTAGATTAAAAAGAGCTTATGATCTGAACCCCAAAATCTAGAATACGGATGGAGGGGATTTTCTATACCGAAATACACACAAAAGAATTAAATATTTACCAGTGCAATCATGAAAACATATAGATTTTAATCCACATGTACTAATAATCAACACTCATTCTGTAGATAAATTGTTGTGGATAACCCCGCGTGTGAGTGTATTACTCATAAAGTTTCAGCCTTATCCAAATCTTTTAACAAGGCACGCGTAGCAAGGTTATTTTTAGAAGATGCGGTCATAAGGACCTTATCAACAGCATTGTTTATCCTAATATTTTAATCTCAGCCGCATAAGATTCATCCTTAGACTTATTTTCTGCTTGAAGGTCTGATATTTGCTTTTTCAAAGCTTCAACATCTCCCTTAGAATTTTTTAAGAACCTCTAGTTGGTCATCCCTATCCTTTAGATCAGTCTTAAAATTTTTTTCATCAATTACTTCCTTAAATCTCTCATAAGGCACATATGACTTTAATTCCTCCTGGGACTTTTCCTCAAGCTCAGAAGCCACCCCTTCATCTACACCTAATTTTACAAAATCTTCTTTCTTCATTCTGTCTCTTTCATAAACTTTTTTACCTTGGTTCAGTCCAACATATATGTCTTGTTCTTTAACGTCTTCAATACAAAAAAGACGGTATACACCATCTTAATTAACTATTAAATTTTAACTAAAAAAGCACACTTTAAAATTATATACAGTGTGCATTTAATAACCTATGTCATAACTTTGATAATTTTTTCTTTTTGTAAATGGAGTGTTATTTTTCCAAACATCCAAATCACTATGTTTCATAATGAGATAAGCCTTATCCTGATTCTCCTCTTTTTTTATAGAGTTAATGAACTGATTCCATTCATTCATATCTGAAACCATGGTATAGGCTTTTTCAGGATTTCCATTAAAAAACAAATCCGCCATCTCTATAACTTGTTCTTTTAATAACATTTTACACCTCACTTAATCAAGAGATTATAAACGCCAAATATTGCTTGCTTAACTTCTATTTTCAACTAAAAATTAATGATTACTTAGATATAAAACATCTTCCTCATCATGTCCTATATTTGATATATCTTTACCCATTTATGTATTATTTATATAAATTTCTACAATAAAAAGCACACGCTAAATAGAATGTGCTAATTTACATAAGTGGGACTGCCCCCTCTCCCACATCTCCATATAAAATGGCGTTATCGGCAGATTTCTTAACCTTTATGCTTACTTATATTATACTATAAATTATCATTTTATTTTTAACATATAATGTCTAATGATATTAGTAAGTAGAGTTTCCTCGCTCATTAAAAAACTTTTTAGAGTAATCTAATAAGCTTGGTGGAAAACCCTACTTTTTCTTTTTAAATATACCTACAAATTTACCTTTTCTAGTTATCATTATTCTTGGAAAATCTCCCATACCTAGTAAAGGTGCCAATATCTGGCGCCTCAAGGATCACCCCCGCGTGTGCGGGTATTACAAAGCTTGATAATCGAAAGCCTTTTTTGTATCAGGATCACCCCCGCGTGTGCGGGTATTACATATTGTTTACCACCAAGATGATCTTGAAAGTAGGATCACCCCCGCGTGTGCGGGTATTACATATTGTTTACCACCAAGATGATCTTGAAAGTAGGATCACCCCCGCGTGTGCGGGTATTACATCCATAGTCTTTGGATGGAAAAAAGGACTCTAGGATCACCCCCGCGTGTGCGGGTATTACGGGTGAAAAAGTCATCCCTGATATTTTCCTGCAGGATCACCCCCGCGTGTGCGGGTATTACAAGCGACTACAAGTCCTTTGGAGCTGACTTATAGGATCACCCCCGCGTGTGCGGGTATTACATAACCCGTTATTATGCAAGTATTTACATCTAGGGATCACCCCCGCGTGTGCGGGTATTACACTAAAATTATCCCTATTTTTAGCCATTCATATTTTTAAAAGAGAGCTATTTTATTCACTTTATTTTCTACTATCATTGTAACATATAAACTTTGTATTATAAAATTAAATTAATATGAAATAATAGACAGAAAAAGAGAAATGTCGAATAATCAACATTCCTCTTGAATTCTGGCGCGTCATTGAGGATTCGAACCCCAGGCCTTCTGGTCCGTAGCCAGACGCTCTATCCAGCTGAGCTAATGACGCATAATAAAAACCAAGCAAGCCATAATATCGGCTAGGCTTGGTTTTTAGAATTATTTAATTTGGAGCGGATGACGAGATTCGAACTCGCGACCCTCGCCTTGGCAAGGCGATGCTCTACCACTGAGCCACATCCGCATATTAATCCATAAGATTAGATTTGGAGCTGATGATAGGACTTGAACCTACAACCTATTGATTACAAATCAATTGCTCTGCCAATTGAGCTACATCAGCATCTATTTTTATTAAAGGGTTGGGCAGGATTGGTAAAACCAATCCTAAATGATTGCCAATATCCACAATTGATGCAATCAATTTTTAAATATAAGTTATTTGGCGACCTGGATGGGATTCGAACCCACGACCTCCGCCGTGACAGGGCGGCATTCTAACCAGCTGAACTACCAGGCCTCATCAACATTTTATTATAAGATAACAAAATGTAATGAGCAATATTTAATTGCTTTTGGTGGAAGTAACAGGGCTCGAACCTGTGACCCCCTGCTTGTAAGGCAGATGCTCTCCCAACTGAGCTATACTTCCATATGGTGACCCCACCGGGATTCGAACCCGGGATACCACCGTGAAAGGGTGGTGTCTTAACCGCTTGACCATGGGGCCTTAATTTAAACATTAATTCAAGTATTTAATTTTATTTTGTTCACACTACACGAGCGGTAACCAGACCTACCATCCAATTGTTTCACAATTGGGGTTAGGGGCTTCGAACCGCTTGACCATGGGGCCTTAATAATAATAAGTATTTAATCGCCGTCCACTTATCTACGAACTGTCAAGCGGTAACCGCTTTGAAGTCCTATCCCAAATCACGAAGTGATTTGATGGAAGGTCTGATACTTTAGTAGACCATGGGGCCTTAATTATAATATATATCCATACAATGAATTTGACTATAAAAATTAATACCATAGGCTATACTAGTCTATGGTCAATTTGGTGACTCCACCGGGATTCGAACCCGGGAAACCAGCGTGAGAGGCTGGTGTCTTAACCGCTTGACCATGGAGCCATATAGCTCCTAGGTCAAATAAGCTAAGAGCTTATAAAAAAATGGTAGCGAAGAAGAGACTTGAACTCTTGACACTCCGGGTATGAACCGAATGCTCTAGCCAACTGAGCTACTTCGCCATAATTACTTCCATTTGATATGGAATTTTGGTTGCGGGAGCAGGATTTGAACCTACGACCTCCGGGTTATGAGCCCGACGAGCTACCAGACTGCTCTATCCCGCGATATTTACTTGGCGCTCAGGGTGGGACTCGAACCCACAACCTACCGGTTAACAGCCGGGTGCTCCACCATTGAGCTACCTAAGCCCATTTAAGATAGAATTATCCTAGGTTTCCCTAGAATATCTATATAAGTTTCAATTTTTAACCTAGCTGACAAAAGTCAGCTAGGTTTAGATTGTTTGGCGACTTCCTACTCTACCACCCAGTTGCCCAGGCAGTACCATCGGCGTTATGAGGCTTAACTTCTGTGTTCGGTATGGGAACAGGTGTATCTCTCATGCAATCATCACCATATTTTTTGAACCTTAAACTTTTTACCCTACTAATATACTTTCGATTTTTAATTTAATCTACTCATATAGCAATTAGCTTCCTTTAGATCTTCTTTGCTTTGCAAAGAAGTAAGTCCTACATCAATTTGCTTCGCAAATTGTGTTAGGGCTATAGCAAACAATATTTCCAGTCAAGATATAAAGTATTAGTATCCATTAGCTTAATACATTACTGCACTTACACCTTGGACCTATCAAACGTATTTTCTTTACGTACTCTGAGAAATCTTATCTTGAGGTCTGTTTCGTACTTAGATGCTTTCAGTACTTATCGATTCCATACGTAGCTACCCAGCTATGCTCCTGGCGGAACAACTGGTAGACCATTGGTATGTCCATCCCGGTCCTCTCGTACTAGGGACAGATCCTCTCAAATTTCTTACGCCCACGCTGGATAGGGACCGAACTGTCTCACGACGTTCTGAACCCAGCTCGCGTGCCTCTTTAATGGGCGAACAGCCCAACCCTTGGGACCTACTTCAGCCCCAGGATGAGACGAGCCGACATCGAGGTGCCAAACCTCCCCGTCGATGTGGACTCTTGGGGGAGATAAGCCTGTTATCCCCGGGGTAGCTTTTATCCGTTGAGCGATGGCCCTTCCATGCGGTACCACCGGATCACTAAGTCCGTATTTCTACTCTGCGCAACTTGTAGGTTTTGCAGTTAAGCTCGCTTATGCCTTTGTACTCTTCGAATGGTTTCCGTCCATTCTGAGCGAACCTTTGAACGCCTCCGTTACTTTTTAGGAGGCGACCGCCCCAGTCAAACTGCCCAACTGACAATGTCCGATACCCTGATTCAAGGGTTATCGTTAGAACTTTAATATTAGAAGGTTGGTATCCCAAGGGTGACTCCTCACACACTGGCGTGCATGGTTCATTGTCTCCCAACTATCCTGTACATCTAATCTCAAAGTCCAATATCAGCCTACAGTAAAGCTCCACGGGGTCTTTCCGTCCTAGCGTGGGTAAGTCGCATCTTCACGACTACTACAATTTCACCGGATCCTTTGTTGAGACAGTGCCCAAATCGTTACACCTTTCGTGCGGGTCGGAACTTACCCGACAAGGAATTTCGCTACCTTAGGACCGTTATAGTTACGGCCGCCGTTTACTGGGGCTTAAGTTCGAGCCTTCGCTTGCGCTAAGCCTTCGCCTTAACCTTCCAGCACCGGGCAGGTGTCAGCTCCTATACTTCATCTTACGATTTTGCAGAAACTTGTGTTTTTGGTAAACAGTCGCTTGGGCCTGGTTTCTGTGGCCATATCGCTATGGCTCCCCTTCTCCCGAAGTTACGGGGACATTTTGCCGAGTTCCTTAACAAAGGTTCTTCCGCGCGTCTTGGTATTCTCTACCTCCCTACCTGTGTCGGTTTCGGGTACGGGCGCTTTGGTCTGGATAGTGACTTTTCTTGGCAATTTGAAATCGGCTACTTCTCTACTCATGTTTTCGATACCCATCACAGCCTGATTTTAACAATGTGCGGATTTGCCTACACATTAATCTCACTGCTTGGACTGACTTCCATCTGTCAGCTTAGCTTATCCTCTTGCGTCATCACTTCTCTCTTAACGACTTTAAGCGGTACAGGAATCTAAACCTGTTGTCCATCGCCTACGCCTTTCGGCCTTGGCTTAGGTCCCGACTTACCCTGAGGGGACGAGCCTTGCTCAGGAATCCTTAGGGTTTCGACGGGAGAGATTCTCACTCTCCTTCTCGCTACTCATGCCAGCATTCTCACTTGTATTAAGTCCACCTTTGCTTTCGCTTCTGCTTCTTCCCTAATACAACGCTCCTCTACCACTGATAGAGGTATTAAGTATGCTTGTAAGATAGATTTTACTTGACGTTTAATATTTACAGTTACCAGTTAATTTATTGTAGTTTGACTTACGCTTAGGTTTTTAGACCTACCGTTTATCCTTTTTAGGATTTTGGGTGATTTTTGAATCTTTTCTGATTTTTCTTAGTGAGCGTATGTTAGTTTTGATTTTCTACTCTTTTGTTAACTCTGTTATCTTTAATATTTCCATTCAAGTTTAATTATATACCTTACTTGTATACTTAATTCCTCTATCAATCCGAAGCTTCGGTACTGGATTTGAGCCCCGTTCATTTTCGGCGCAACCCCACTTGACCAGTGAGCTATTACGCATTCTTTAAATGCATGGCTGCTTCTAAGCCAACGTCCTGGTTGTCTTAGTAGGATCACATCCTTTTCCACTTAATCCAGATTTTGGGACCTTAGCTGTCGGTCTGGGCTGTTTCCCTTTCGACTTAGAAGCTTATCCCTCTAAGTCTGACTCCTTGACTTGATTTTTTGGCATTCGGAGTTTGATAGGTTTTGGTACGGTAAACCGCCCTAGACCATTCAGTGCTCTACCTCCTTAAATCTTTCGTCAAAGGCTAGCCCTAAAGCTATTTCGAGGAGAACCAGCTATATCCGAGTTCGTTTGGCTTTTCACCCCTAACCACAACTCATCCGATACGTTTTAAACCGTACCCGGTTCGAGCCTCCAGTGAATTTTACTTCACCTTCACTCTGGTCATGGATAGATCACCCGGTTTCGGGTCTATTCTATTCTACTTTTCGCCCTATTCAGACTCGCTTTCGCTTCGACTTCTGATCTTAAATCATTAATCTTGCAGCTTAGAATAACTCGCTGGCCCATTCTACAAAAGGTACGACATCACACTTTT